>JBBSRS010000006.1:0-23030 GCA_038242795.1 Burkholderiales bacterium | reverse complement strand
TGGGTAGTCGGCATGGCGCGTGATGCCTGCCCGCGAGTCTGCATGAAGTTTTCCCATTCTGGGGAATGTAGGGAAGGGCCTACGGGCGTGGGGCTGGTCACAAGAAACCGCTATCGGGGAGCCCTCACCCCAGCCCTCTCCCAGAGGGAGAGGGAGCAAGAAGGAGCCGCATTTGGTCCTCTGAGTCGTGAGTTGGATTTCGCCTTTTAGGCGGCTTTGCCGGCTGTGTCGACTGCGTTTGGCGGATGGCATTCATTCCCCACCCGTCCTGGCGGGGCAGGTTGCCCCGTAGCAAAGCGCAGGGGATGCGGACAGCGGGTAGCTTTTCTTTGCTTGTTTTTTTGGCGAATCCGGCCAGCCCAACCCAACCAAAGTTGTCCAGACGATGAATAAAAAGACCAAGCCCGCTTCCCGCTACATCGTCGGCATCGACCTGGGCACCACCCACACCGTGGTCGCTTACGCGCCCTTGGCCTCGCCGGACGGCATTCGCGTGTTCGACATCGACCAGCTGGTCGCCCCCGGCGAAGTGGCCGCCTTGCCACTGCTGCCGTCGGTCCGCTTTCACCCGGCCGAAGGCGAGATGGCTGCCAGCGCGCTGCAACTGCCGTGGCCTGCCGACACCGGCAACGCCGGTCAGCCGCCTGCGGTCATCGGCGAGTGGGCGCGCCGGCTCGGTGCGCAGGTGCCCGGCCGGGGGGTGGCCAGCGCCAAGAGCTGGCTGTCGCATGCGGCCGTGGACCGGCTGGCGCCCATCCTGCCCTGGGGCGCGCCCGACGAGGTGCCTAAAATTTCGCCGGTCGACGCCAGCGCCAGCTATTTGCACCATGTGCGCTTGGCGTGGAATGCGCGCTTTCCAGGCAGCCCGCTGGAACGCCAGCAGCTCTGGCTCACCGTGCCGGCGTCTTTTGACGAAGGTGCCCGCGCCCTGACGCTCAGCGCCGCCCGGCAGGCCGGGCTGCCGCAATTGCGCCTGCTGGAAGAACCCCAGGCGGCGTTCCACGACTGGCTCCTGCGCCACCAGGGGCGGCTGGACACGGAACTGGCGCAAACGCGCCGCGTGCTGGTCTGCGACGTGGGCGGCGGCACCACCGACCTGAGCCTGATCGACGTGGCGCTGGATACTGCCGGTGGCCCGCCCCGGTTGACACGCGTTGGTGTCGGCAACCACCTGATGCTGGGGGGCGACAACATGGACCTGGCGCTGGCGCATGCCGTGGAAGCGCGCATGGGCGGCACGCCGGGTGCGCCGTTGTCGGCCAGCCGCCTGGCGCAGCTGATGGACCGCTGCCGCGCTGCCAAGGAAGTGCTGCTGGCACAGAGCGCGTCTGAACAGACGCCGGTCACGCTGCTGGGCGGCGGCGCGCGGCTGGTCGGCGGCAGCCGCACGGTGATGCTGCAGCGCGAAGAGGTCGAACGGCTGATCGTCGACGGCTTTTTTCCGCAGGTCGGGCTGGACGCGCAACCGGTGCAGGCGCGCGGCGGCATCGTCGCCTTTGGCCTGCCGTATGCGCGCGACGCCGCCATCACGCGCCACATCGCCGCCTTCCTGTGCCAGCATGGCCCGGACCTGCCCGATGCCTTGCTGCTCAACGGCGGCGTGTTCCGCGCCGGGGCGCTGGCGCAGCGGCTGGCCGAAACGCTGGGCGCCTGGCGCGGCGCGCCGCTGCGCCTGCTGCACAACGACAACCCCGACGTGGCGGTGGCGCGCGGTGCGGTCGCCCACGGGCTGGCGCAGCGCGGCCTGGCGCCGCGCATTGGCGGTGGCTCGGCACGCAGTTATTTTTTGCGGCTGGACGAGGCGAAAGCGCCCGGCAAGCAGGCCCATGCCGGCCAGGCGCGCGGCATCTGCATCCTGCCGCGCGGCAGCGAGCCGGGGCACGAGGCGCTGCTGACCGGCCGCAGCTTTGCCCTGCGCGTCGGCCAGCCGGTGCGTTTTCAGCTGTTCAGCGCCGTGGCCGAGGGCATTGGCCAAGCGCCACCACAAGCCGGTGAACTGGTCACGCTTGACGAAGACGCGCTGGTGCGGCTGCCGCCTATCGTCATGGTGCTGGCGGCTGATCCGGGTAATCCAGCCGATTTATCCACCGTCAGCGGCCAGCCGGCACGGCAGGATATTGCCGTGCAGCTGGCTGCGTCCCTGACGGAAGTCGGCACGCTGGAACTGCACTGCGTGGCGTTATCCGACCCAAGCCAGCGCTGGCGGCTGGCGTTCGATTTGCGCCAGCCGCAAGCCGATACTGCCAGCCTTGACGCGCCAGACCGCCGGCTGGCCGCGCGCATGGCCGAGGCCATTGCCCAGATCGACCGCATCTTTGGCACCAACAAGCAGCCCGTCAGCCCGAAAGAGGTCACGCAGCTGCGCGCGCACCTCGACCGCCTGCTGGGCGACCGCGCGCAATGGACCACGCCGGTGCTGCGCCAGCTGTTCGACGCGCTGTGGCAGCGTGAACGCGGCCGCCGCCGCAGTGCAGCGCATGAGCGCGTCTGGCTGAACCTGGCCGGTTACGGCCTGCGCCCCGGCTTTGGCGATGCGCTTGACGCCTGGCGGGTGCAGCAGCTCTGGACGCTGCTGCCGCTGGGCGTGCAGCACCCCAATGACCGGCAGGTGGGCGCTGAATGGTGGACGCTGTGGCGGCGTGTGGCCGGTGGGCTGGACGCCACCAGTCAACTTCGCCTGCTGGACGACTTTGCCTTCAACCTGCAAATCAGCGAAGAGGGCGCGGACGGCCTGGAAGGCGCCCGGCCGGTCAGCGGCAGCGCCGGCGACATGCTGCGCCTGGGCGCGTCGCTGGAACGGATTCCGTCCGCCTACAAAGCCGAGATTGGCGAATGGCTGCTGGGGCGCATCCATAAATCGACGGCTGCGCCGCCAGCCCGCCAGCGCGCCGGCCATGACAACAGTGCCGACGACAGCCTGTACTTGTGGGCGCTGGGCCGCATCGGCACGCGTGCGCCTTTTCACGGCAGCCCGCACGACGTGGTGCCGCCCGATACCGCTTCGGCGTGGATCGAACGCCTGCTGGCGCTCGACTGGAAACGCCTGGAAGCCGCCGCCTTTGCCGCCGTCAACCTGGCACGCGTCACCGACGACCGCGCCCGCGACCTGCCGCCTGCGCTGCGCGAGCAGGTGCTGGCGCGGCTCCGGGCGATTCACGCGCCCGGGCCCTGGCTGGCGATGGTGGCCGAAAAGGTCGAACTCGACGAAGCCACCGAGCGCCGCATGCTCGGCGAATCGCTCCCGCCGGGGCTCCGGCTGATGGCGTGAGCGTTGGTGCGCGAGGCGGGTGGCCTGGAACAACGGGCGCCCGAAGTGCAGGTAATTTACTATGAAATCAATAGCTGAAAATGTAAGCTGATCAAGCGGAAATGGCTGTTTTTGTGCTGAAAAAAGGCATCAGTCTTCCGGCTTGCTTCCCGCCGCCAGCAGCAGCTCGTTCGGCCCTTCCCAGCCCTCCGGCAACTGGAAGACCTCCAGCTGCTCCTCCATGTCGGCCCAGGCCGCTTCGCGGGCCTGCGGGTTCAGCTGGGCGAGGATCTGCACAATGGGCGACGCCGATGAGCGGACAAATTGCAGGTACTCGCGTGCCGACGGCAACTGGAACGGCGCATGAATCTGCTCCGTGGCCACATCGGTGAACCCAGCCTGTCTGAAATAGTCCTGCAGCAGCCTTGGATTGCCCAGGCTCAGCAGCCCGCCCGGCGTCAACGGATCGCGTGGGGCCAGTCCCGCATGCCGGCATGCGGTGGTCATCAGGATGGCGATGCACGGGTTGCGCGGCGGCACTGAAAAAACCAGCACGGCGGCCCGCCCGCCCGGGCGCAGCACCTGGTGCATCTGCTGCAGCGCGCCCAGGGGGTTGGGGCAGAGCATCAGGCCCAGCCGGCACACGGCCGCGTCAAAATCGGTTTCGTCGAGCATCAGGTCCTCGGCATCGCAGACCCGCGTCTGCACCTGCGCCAGCCCCGCCCGCTGCGCATGCTCACTGGCGAACTGCAGGATGGCCGGGGAAATGTCGGTGGCCAGCACCCAGCCGTCTTCTCCCACCCGCTGGGCCACGTCCAGCGTCTGGTCGCCTGCGCCGGCAGCGATGTCGAGCACGCGCATGCCGGGGCCAATCCGCGCCGCATCCAGCAGCGTCGCCGTGGGCGCGGCAAGCCAGTGGCGAATGGCCGGCGTCTGCTGGTTCCAGCCACTGGCCGATGCGTCCCAGGCCTGGCGAACGGCCTCCTTGAATTGTTCGGGGCTGTCGGGCGTCATCTGGACCTCCTGTGGGTGAATTCTGGTTGCGTCAGTCTGCTACCAAAGGGCGGCCTGTGCAAGCCGCCACACCCAAGGCGCAGGCGCTGCGCCGATAATCAGTCGCCTGACCGACGACCTGATTTCCTTTAAAGACCCGATGTTCCTGAAGCCCCCGCCCTTGTCCTATGAGCATTGAACCCCCGATGCCGGGCGACTTCCTGTCGCTGCAGCATACGCGACCTTTCGTGCTCGACGACGGCGCGTCCCTGTCGCTGCATTTCACGCCGGGCGAATTGCAAAGCCGCATGCGCCTGGACAGTCCGTGCGGACTGGACGTGGACTACACCCGCACCATGATGGGCTTTTTGCTGTTCAATCCGGCGCCCGGGCACATCGGCATGGTCGGGCTGGGCGGTGGCTCGATCGCCAAGTTCTGCCACCGCTTCCTGCCCGCCAGCCGCATGACGGTGCTGGAAATCAACCCGCATGTGATCGCGCTGCGCGGCGACTTTCAGGTGCCGCCGGACGACCTGCGCTTCGAGGTGCTGGCCGCTGACGGCGCGCTCTACCTGCAGACCCAGATGCCATGCTATGACGTGCTGCTGGTCGACGGCTTCGACCACCATGGCCAGCCCGCTGGTCTGTGCAGCCAGCGCTTTTACGACGACTGCCTGGCGGCCCTGCCGGAAGGCGGCTTGCTGGTGGTCAACCTGCATTACGACCATCCGGACTATGCGTTGCTGTTCGAGCGCATCCGGCGCAGCTTTGGCGGCAATGCGGTCGAGGTTGTCACGCTGGAAAAGAGCAACAGCATCGTCTTTGCCCGCAAGGGCGCGCCGATTTCCCCGCAGGGCTTGAGTCTGGCCGACAGCCTGGCGGGGCTGCACGCCCGGGCGCGGGCGACCCTCAAGCCTGAACTGGCGCGCATGCTCTGGCAGATGAAAAACCTCGACACGGGCGAGGACTGCTGAAAACCATGCTTTGCCGGCAGGCACAAGGGGCCGGCTGTAGGAAGCCTTCAAGCGGCGTTTGCGGTGTTGTCTGACGCCTTGGTCGCAAGCTGCGACGCACACTGGTTCGCTGGCGCGCTTGTGCGCTCTATTGCAACCAAAAAGGCATCGTTATGACTGAAAAAACCGCATCCGTCCATTGGCAGGGTCAGGGCAAACAAGGCCAGGGCCAGATCAGCACCGAAACCAGCGCCCTCAAGGCCTATCCCTACGGATTCGGCAGCCGTTTCGAGGACGACCGGCGCGGCACGAATCCGGAAGAGTTGCTGGGCGCCGCGCATGCGGCCTGCTTCACCATGGCGTTTTCGTTTGCCTGCGACAAGGCCGGCTTTGCCACCGAACTGGTCGACACCCAGGCCAAGGTGCGCCTGGCCAAAGAGGGCGACGGTTTTGTCATTGACCGCATAGCGCTGACGCTGTCGGCGGTGGTTCCGGGCATCGACGAAGCCCAGTTCCAGCAGATTGCCGAGGAAGCCAAGAAGGCCTGTCCGCTGTCCAAGGCACTGGCCAGCGTGCCCGAGATCACGCTGTCGGCCAAGCTTGAAAACGCGCGTTGAACCCCATGGCCCTGAAACCCAATTTTTCGTTCGAGGTCCAGTACACCGCCGACTCCGACAGCAGCAAAGCCCAGCGGCACGAAGTGATGGACTCGCTGCAGGCCACCCTTCAGCAATTGCTGGCGGCGCAGGACCCCGACGCCGAGGTGCTGGTCAGTGACAGCCACCGTGGCATCAACAACAAGCTGGTCGAGCTGACCACAACCCTTCAGGATGCGCAACTTGCCGAAATCCTCAAGGGTTTTTCCCAGGAAAACGGCGTCAGCGTGACGGCATTCGAGTAACGACGGGCTCAGGCAGGCGCGGTCAGCAGTTCAAGGAGCCGCGTCAGCGCATGCACCACGCTGGCCTGGCGCACGCTGGCGCGGTCGCCGTCAAAGCGTTTCATTTCAGTGACCGTGCCGCTGGGCGTGGTCCAGCCAAACCACACCGTCCCAACGGGCTTGTCGGGACTGCCGCCGCCGGGTCCAGCAACACCGGTCAAGGCGACTCCCGCCTGCGCTTGCGAGTGGGCCACTGCGCCCTGCGCCATGGCGCGCGCCACCGCTTCGCTGACGGCGCCGTGGCGTTCGATCAGCGCTGCATCGACGCCCAGCAGTTCGGATTTGGCGGCGTTGGAGTAGGTGACGAAGCCGCGTTCAAACCAGTGGCTGGAGCCGGCCAGGTCGGTGCAGGCCGCCGCGATCATCCCGCCGGTGCAGCTTTCGGCCGTCGCCATCAGCCAGCCCTTTTTTTGCAAAACATCAGCCAGACAGGCCGTTGGCGCAAGCTGGACGGGCGCAAGCAGCGCCGGTTTTGACAGCGAACCGGTCATGCAAAAAACCGCCACAGCGCAATCGCCAGCAGCGTGCAGCCGGCGGCCACCAGATCGTCAAACATGATGCCAAAGCCGGCAATGCCCCAGGCGTTGCGGTTGGTGGCCGGGTCCACGCCGTGCGACAGCCGGTCGGCCCAGCCGACCGGGCCGGGCTTGGCGGCATCGAAATAGCGAAACAGCGCAAAGGCACCGACCTGGCCCAGCAGGCCCGCGGGATGGATCAGCCACAGCACCGCCCAGAAGGCAACGATTTCGTCCCAGACGATGCTGCCGGGGTCAAGCACCCGCAGGTTGCGCGCGGTGACGGTGCATGCCCACCAGCCCAGCGGAATCGACACGGCAATCAGCCAGCCGATGTCTGCCGGCGACAGCCAGCGCTGCAGCGCCAGGAAGGACAGCCAGGCCCACAGCGTGCCGGCGGTGCCGGGCGCGAAGGGGCTGAGCCCCGAGCCAAAGCCCAGGGCCATGAAATGCGCGGGATGCGCCAGCATGAACTTGGCCGTGGGCTGCCGGGGGCCGGCGCTGGCGGGGAGGGGCGACAAGGGTGACAGGGGAAGATCGGTCATGCGCGGGTTTCCGGGTTCAGGCGAAGTGGTCAAAGGAAGCGAACGCGCCCGCCAGGTGCTGGCCGTCGGCGTCCAGCAGCCGCAGGCCGGGTTCAGCGTCGATGCGGCCAATGCGGGTCACCGGCGTGTCGGCCTGGCGCGCCGCGGCCTGCACCGCCGGGCGTGCCGACACCGGGGCGGTGAAGGCAAGTTCATAGTCGTCGCCGCCGGCCAGCACGTAGACCAGCCGATCTTTCAAGGAAAAAAGGCCTGTTGGGCAAGCTGGATGGGCGCAAGCAGCTAGCAAATGAATAGCGACCGAGGTGTCCAGCGTGGCGCCGACGCCGGAGGCCTTCAGAATATGCTGCAGGTCGCCGATCAGGCCGTCGCTGAGGTCCAGCGCCGCCGACGCCACGCCGCGCAGCGCCTGGCCCAGCACGACGCGCGGCGTCGGCCGCTCCAGCCGCTGCCGGGCCTGCGCCAGCAATCCGGCCGGCAGGGCGATGTGGCCGCGCAGCGCTTCGAGCGCCAGCCGGGCATCGCCCAGCGTGCCGCTGGCATACACGTCGTCGCCGGCCCGGGCGCCCGAGCGCAGCAGCGCCTGGCTTTTGCCGTGGACCACCGGCACCTCGCCAAACACCGTGATGCAGACGTTCAGCGGCCCTTGCGTGGTGTCGCCGCCGACCAGTTCGCAGCCGTGGGCGTCGGCCAGCGCCAGCAGGCCGCGTGAAAAGCCCTGCAGCCACGTTTCGTTGATGCCAGGCAATGCCAGCGCCAGCGTGAAGGCCATCGGCGTGGCGCCGCAGGCGGCCAGGTCGCTCAGGTTGACCGCCAGCGCCTTGTGGCCCAGCGCGGCGGGGTCCACATCGGCAAAAAAATGCCGGCCTTCGACCAGCATGTCGCTGGATATGGCCAGTTGCGTGCCCGGCGCCGGCTGCAGCAGCGCGCAGTCGTCGCCCACGCCCAGCACCGCGCGCGGCGCGGGGCGCGTGAAATAGCGCGCGATCAAGTCAAATTCACCCATGGCGCCAAGCATAGCGCGGGTGTTGCCAGCGTGCGATGGATTCGTTTGCCATGGCAGGGACGATTTGCACAGGCCGGTTCAGCCCGTCTTGCGCGGCATCATCACGCCAGTTTTTCCGAAACCGCCCTCAGCAGGTTTTCCAGCACGTCAAAGTTGGCCGGCTTGGCCAGGTGGTGGTCAAATCCCGCGTCCCGTGAAGCCTGCCGGTCGCTCTCCTGGCTGTACCCGGTCAGGGCGATCAGCACCATCCCTTCGAGCGTGGCGTCCAGGCGAATCCGCTGGGCGACCCCGTAGCCGCTCAGGCCGGGCAGGCCGATGTCCAGCAGCGCCGCGTCGGGGCGCCAGGCCAGTGCCGCTTCCACCGCGCTCAGGCCATCGTGCGCCATGCGGACCTCATAGCCTGAAAATTCGAGCAGCATCCCCAGCGTCTGGGCCGCATCCACGTTGTCATCGACCACCAGGACCCGGCATTGTTTTTTCCGCGGCCCGGCTGGCGCGGCCACCAGCGGGCCCGTCGGCGCGACCCAGGCCAGCATGGACGGCAGGCGCACGACGAACTCGCTGCCTTGTCCCTGCACGCTGTGGGCGGTCACGGTCCCGCCGTGCAGTTCCACCAGCCGCTGCACCAGGCACAGGCCGATGCCCAGGCCGCCTTGCGAACGGTCCAGCGAACGCTCGGCCTGCGTGAACAAATCGAACACATGCGGCAGCAGGTCGGGCGCAATGCCGATGCCGGTATCCCGGACCCGCAGCACGGCGTCCAGGCCGTCCTGCTGGACGATCAGCTCGATGCGGCCGCCTTCGTGGGTGTATTTGGCCGCGTTCGTCAGCAGGTTGACCACCACCTGCTCCAGCCGGGCGGCATCGGCATGCAGCCAGACAGGCTGCGCGGGCAGGCGCATGGCGAGGTGGTGCCGGTGTTGCGTGATCAGGGGCTGGGCCGTTTCAACCGCCCGTTCCACGATGTCGCCCACGGCAACCTGCTCGCGGCGAAGCTGGACCCGGCCGGTGGTGATGCGGGAGACTTCCAGCAGGTCATCGACCAGGTGGTTGAGCTGCCCGACCTGGCGCTCGATGATGGCGCAGGCCTGCCTTTGCATCGGGGTTTCGTCTTTTTGCAGGCGCAGCAGACGCACCGCGCTGGAGATGGGGGCCAGCGGGTTGCGAAGTTCATGGCCCAGCATCGCCAGGAACTCGTCCTTGCGGCGATCGAGTTCCGCCAGCACCTTGACCTGCTCCAGGGTCTGCAGCTCGGCCTGCCTGCGCAGGGTGATGTCGTCGTAAATGATGGCCACCTTGCGGCTTTCAGGCCCGCCGACCCGAAAGGCGTTGAGTTCGAGCACACGCCCTTGTGCAGGGTACGTGCGTTCAAACCGCACCGGCACGCCGGTGGTGCAGACGCTGTTGCAGGTGGCAATCCATTCTTCGGGCTCAATTGGCAGCATTTGCCGCAGTGTTTTCCCCAGCACGCCGGCCATGCCCGGCTGTGCGGTGAACGCCGGATTCGCATCGACATAGCGAAAATCCGGTGGCTGGCCTGCAGCTAACTCGATTTTCTCGATGACGCACAGCCCGTCGTCGATCGAGTTGAACAACTTGCGGTAGCGCGCTTCGGATTGCTGAAGCTCAAGGGTGGCGGTTTTTTGCCGGGTCAGCAAACCAAACCGCTCGATCGAGTTTTGCAGCGTGCGGGTCACGCTTTCGGCGGTGGTCCAGCCCTTGCCGATGTAGTCCTGCGCGCCTGCGCGCAGCAGCCGGGCACCGTCGCCATGGTCCGCGCCATGCCAGCCCGTGACGACCACCACCGGGCAGGGCGGCAGGTCCGAACCGTTGCACAGGGCCGCCAGCACGTCATCGGCGTCCATGTCGGGCAGGTGAAAGTCGAGCAGGATGCAGTCAAACGGCAGGCGGTCCGGCCGCGCCGCCTGCTGGTCGCGCACCGCCTGCAAGCCGGTGCTGCCCAGCTCTGCCTGCGTGAACTCGAAGCGCGCGCCCGAGCCCCGGAGCAGCATTTGCCGAAGGTCGGCACGGTCGTCGGGGCTGTCGTCGATGAGCAGGATGCGGTAGGTGGTGCTCATGGTTTTTTCTGCAGGGGTCCGGTGGTCAACAGGACGCAGTCCAGCCAGTAGCTGAAGATGTCCTGCAGGGTTTTCAGGTGCGCCGGGTGGCTGACCGGCTTGGTATGGTAGGCATTGGCATGGTGTGCATAGCAAAAATCCACATCGCGCGGGTTGTCCGAGGTGCTCAGCACGACGGTCGGGATGGCGCGCAGCTGGCTGCAGGACTTGATCAGACTCAGGGCGTCGCGGCCATCGTCGCCGGGCGTGTTCAGGTCGAGCAGCACCAGAGCGGGCAGGTGGCTGCGGTTTAGCAGCGACGCCTGCAGGATGTGCAGGCATTCGCCACCGCTGGTCGCGCGGTGCAGGCGGTGGGGAATTCCGGTGCGACGCGCCGCTTCGACGACCGTTTCATAATCTTCGTCGTTGTCTTCGACCACCACGATGGACTGCGCCGCGCTCATGGCGGGGCAGTGCTGGGCGACGGCAGGGTGAAATAGAAGGTGCTGCCGCTGCCGGGTGTCGACTCCAGCCAGAGGGTGCCGCCATGCCGGCCCACCACCTTCTTGACCACGCTCAGTCCGGCACCCATGCCGCCGCCATATTCATTGCGGCCATGCAGCCGTTTGAACATGCGAAAGATCTGTTCGAAATGCCGTTTCTCGATGCCGATGCCGTCGTCGCGCACGAAATACACGGCTTGGCCGCTGCTTTGCGGCGGCGCATCCGAGGGCAGTCCGGGTTCGCCAGGCGCCACATAGCCAATGTCGATGCGCGGGTGCGCCCGGCGCGTGTATTTCAGCGCATTGCTGATCAGGTTGCTGAAAATTTCGCGAACGCGCACCTCGTTGCAGCGGACCACCGGCAGCGGCCTGGCCAGCGCGATGGTGCAGTGGTTGTCGGCCGGGCGAACGCCGACCATTTCCAGCGCATCGGCCACCACATGGTTCAGGTCGACGTTCTCAAACTCCAGCCGGGTGCGGCCCATGCGCGAAAAATGCAGCAGCGAGTCCAGCAGGCTGTCCATGCGCAGCGTCAGGCGCATCAGGCTTTCCGCCCGCTGCAGGTTCTCGGGGTCCAGCCCCTGGGCACTTTCGACCATCTGGTGCGCATAGCGGTGGATGCCCCGCAGCGGCTCTTTCAGGTCATGCGAGGCCACATAGGCGAAAGCATCGAGTTCTTCGTTGCTGGTGGTCAGGTCCACGTTGAGTTCGGCCAGCCGCTCGGTGCGCGCGACCACCAGTTCCATCACCAGCAGCCGCAGGCGCAAGGCGGACTCGATCTCCATGACGCTCCAGGGCAGGGCGCGCGCCTGCACCGATTCGACAAACAGTTCGAACGAGCCGCGCGGCGTCAGGCGTGCGCCGTTGACCCCGCTGGCCACGACCTTGTCGTTCGGGTCGCCGGCCCAGGTGATGGTTTGCGCCGTCTCCGGCCGGAACCACAGGATCAGGTCCTGGCGCAGGCGCGACACCCGCACGGCCAGCACGCCGCTGGCCACGTCGGCAATGTCCACACCCGCCGGGTAGTCGCGCAACAGCGAATCGGTCGCATAGACCGGCCGCCCGCCCACGTCCAGCTCGGCGCGCTGGTTCAGCCATTCGGCCAGCGCATCCAGCTGCGCGTCCGTCGGTGTGCGGCCCACGCACCACCAGCGGCCCATGTGAAACAGCGCGGCGCCATCGGCCTGCATCGCATCGAGCAGGGTCGGCTCGCCGTTGAAAAACGACATCAGGTCGCCGTCCTGTGCGGCTTTGGCGATCAGTTGCTGGTGAACGGCGTCCACCTTGAGCCGGTAGGCCTGCTGCTCGAGGGCATCGGTGGATTTCAGCTGGAGCGACACCACCTGGGCGATCAGCTCGCAGGCCGCCCGCATCTGGTGTCCAAAGTACGTCGGCTGGTACTGGTGGCCGACGACCAGGCCCCACAGTTCGCCATCGACCAGGATCGGCATGACCAGCGTCGCGGCCACGCCCATGTTGGCCAGGTATTCGGTGTACATCACCGAGGCGCCGCGCAGCGCGCAGTGCGTCATGTCCAGCGGTTTGCCGGTGTCGGGATTGGCCAGCGGCACCAGTTCGACCAGCGGTCCGGCGGCGTCCTGGAGCGGGCGCACCCAGAGTTTCTTGAAAATTTCACGGGCGGGTTGCGGAATGTCTGTCGCCGGGTAATGCAGGCCCAGCCAGGCCGGCAGGTCGTCGCGCTTGCTTTCGGCAAACACCTCGCCATGCTGGTCGGCATGAAAGCGGTACACCATGACCCGGTCCAGCCCGGTCATGCCGCGCACTTCCGTGGCCACCCGTTCGCAAAACCCGCGCAGGCCGGTGGCCGTTTGCAAGCGTCCCACGGCCGACTTGAGCAGGGAAAAATAATCACGCTCGGCCTGGCCCGCCTGCCGCCCGGTGGCCTCGAATTCCAGCACCACCACGCCGTCCGTGGTGTGAACGCAAACGTCAAGGGCCGCCTTGCCGTCACGCGCTTCAAGCGTGAAGGCATACAGCACGTTGCGCTCCAGCGATTCGCGCAGCAGCATGCTGTGCAGGACCGCCCTCCGCTCCGTACCGACGATGCGGTCGATGCGCTGGCCGAGCAGTGCGGAAAGGGGTTCCCCGAAAAACGGCTGCGTGTTGTCGCTGCCCTGCAAGATCGTCAGGTCGGCCAGTCGCAGCACCAGCAGCACGCCGTGGGCCTGGATGCAGCCCGGCGTCTTGACCGGTTCACTGTCGCAGGTGGCCAGGGTGGTGCCGTGGCGCAGGATGCTGTACAAGCCGTTGGCCCAGGGCAGCGGGGCGGAATCTGGCATAGCGTCGTTCATGGTGTGCCGCCTCCGGGCGTCGGGTAAGGGGGAAACAGCCATTGGTCCAGGGTTTCAAAGGTCTGGCTGGCACTGGCAAGCATGTCGTCCTGGCGTTCGCTCTCGTCCGCGTTCGTCCTCAGCATGGCGCAAAAGGTTTTCCACTGGCTTCCTGTTCGTGCGCCATAGCCGTCGAAAAATGCGGCGCCCGTCAACGGCGTCAGCCCCAGGTTGGCTTCCAAATGACGGGTGATGATCTGCCCGCCCAGCGTGGCGCCTTCGATCACATAGAGGCAGCCCAGCAGTTGCTCCTGGCTGGCCAGCGCGGGCAGAAGCTGGCAGCGGGCCAAACCCTGGATGGCCTCGGGCGTTTCGCCCAATGCCCGCAGGTCTTGCAGCAGTCGCGGGGTTTTGCGCCGCTCGGCGTAGTCAAAACCCATGCGCTTCCAATAGGGAAGGGTGCGCAATCGCGCTTCCAGCGGCTCGTAGTAGCCCCAGAACAGCCGCAGGAACTGCAGGTAGCGGGCCCGCGACATGCCCGACTCCAGCAGCGGCAGCCGGGATTCGAGCGCTGCATGGCGCGAACCGGTGGCTTCCTTCAAACGTTTCAGAATCATATTCTTGGGCCAAACTCAGGGCTGTGTGGTGAGGCGCAGGTCCTGGCGCAAATGAAATGCCCTTCCGTCACGCCGGGGACGCTCTCAGAAATCCAGGCACTGCCGAAGTTTTTTTGGGGTGGCGTCGACGCTGGCCGCTCAGGCCATGGCGCTGCGTGCAGTTTCGTTGCGTTTGTAAACAGCGGTTACCTGGACGGGCAAAGCCCTTTGTTTTTACGCTTGTTCGCCCCGTGGTCGACAAAGAGGGTGATTTCAGAAAATGAAAATTTGCTGCTGATTGAATAGCAAAAAATGCATGTCAGCACTGCGCAGCAGCCGGTTTTGACCTGTTTTTTTCTGCCTGGCGGCTACAGCCCGTGATGAATGCCGCCGCGAAACCGCTCGGCCGCCTGACGGATGACTTCGGCCAGCAGGCGTTCCTTGCCCTGGCACTCGCGCAGCCAGCGGGCGTCGTTGTCGTTGCGCTCGACGCTGTGCCGCAACAGGTCGATGGACGCGCTGGCGCCCACGCTGGCGGCGTGTTGTTCAATGCGGTCCATGGTCAGCAGGATGTGTTCGCGCAGCGGCATGTGGCCGCCCGTGGCGGGGTCCACGTACACCGCGTCCAGGCCGAAACGGCAGGCCTGGAAGCGGTTGTAGGTGTAGACCAGGTAGTCGTCTTCCGCCGGCATGAAGGTGTCGTCGTTCATGAACCAGCAGCCCAGCGACTGCACATAGCCGGACAGCGCCGTGGCGCGCTCGATGGTCAATGGCGTGTCGAACACGCGGATTTCAATCGTGCCGAATTCCGGCTTGGGCCGGATGTCCCAGTAGAAGTCCTTCATGCTCTTGACCACACCGGTGTGCGCCATCTTGTTGAAGTACACCGTGAACTCGTCCCAGGTCAGCGCAAACGGCGCGCGGCCCGAGAGCGGAAAGGCGAACACCGAGTTCAGCCGCGCCGAGTCAAATGCCGTGTCCTGCCCCTGCACATACGGGCTGGAGGCCGACAGCGCGATGAAATGCGGAATGTAGCGCGACATGCGGTGCAGCGTCAGCAAGGCGGTGTCGGCGTCGGGGCAGCCGATGTGCACATGCTGGCCAAAGATCGTGAACTGCTTGGACAGGTAGCCGTACAGCTCGGACAGCTCGCGAAAGCGCGGCTTGTCGTAGATGCGGCGCTCGTGCCACTGCTGGAACGGGTGCGTGCCGCCGCCCACCACGGCAATGTTGAGCTTGTCGGCGCTCTTGACGAGCGCGTCGCGGATCTGCGTCAGCTCGCCCAGCACCTCGGACGAGGTGTGGCACACGCCGGTCGAGACCTCGATCATGCTCGACGTCATCTCGGGCACCACCGCGCCGGGCAGCGGGATCTTGGTCATCAGCCGCAGCATGTCCTCGGCGTAAGGCGCCAGGTCGTAGTCGTGGGTGTTGACGAGCTGCATCTCCAGCTCGACGCCCAGCGACAGGGCGGCTGATTTTTCGAAGTGTTCAAGACTCATGGACGGGTCCGGTTGAAACGGCGCGCACCACCGGCGCCCAGGGTTTGGAGCATTCGCCCGCGCGGTACAGCGCCACGGTGGCGAGCACGGCGCCCAGCATTTCCATCAGCAGGATGGCGGGCAATGCCACCATGGCGACCTGGTCGCCGATGGGTCCGGACGCGGCGACATACTGCGACACCAGCAGCAGCGCCACCGACGACATCGGCGACATGGCGCAGCCAACCCACACGCTTTGCTTCCAGCTGGCGCCGCTGCCGGCATTGCCCAGCGACACGCCGGCCACCTTGGCCACCATGCGCACCAGCACCAGGCCGATGACCAGGCCCGCGACCGGGCGGCTCCAGTCGGCCTGCGCGGCCACCACCGACACCAGCACGAACATCAGCATGGTCAGCATTGACGAGGCCGTGCCCATCTGCCGCGGCCACGACCAGGGGCGCGGGTTGAGCTGCTTGAGCAGCATGCCGCCCAGCAACGCCGCCAGCGGCGCCGAGCCGCCAAAGTTGGCCGCCAGCGCGGCGCCGGCGGCGATCATGGCGAGCAGCAGGATGGCGGTGTTCTCGCTGGTCGGGCTCATCACCCGCAAGGCGGCGCGCAGCACCAGTGCCAGCACCGCACCCACCACCACCGACAGGCCCAGCACCACCAGCACCGGCAGCAGCGTGTTCGACAGGCCGGCTTCACCGCGCGGCAGCATGCCGGCCCGGGCGCTGCACAGCGTCAGCGCGTACAGGCTGCTCAGCGTGGACAGCGCCAGCGCCCGCTCGGTGACCGGCCCGGCGGCGCGGGTGTCGATGGCCACGCGCGACAGCACGGCCGGCGACGCGGCCATGGCCACCAGCGCCAGCGACTCGGCCACCACCGACGGCATGCCCAGGCTGCCGAGCAGCCAGCGCACGCCTAAAAAGGTCAGCGCCGACTCGGCCACGCTTTGCACCAGCAGCATCGGGTTGTGGCGAAACCAGCGCAGCGAGATGCGGCCGCCGGCTTCGAACAGCACCACGGCCACGCCCAGTTCCAGCAGGAACAGGCCGGTCCCCTGCAGCGGCCAGGCCGCGCCGGTGAAACCGGCCAAACCGGCAAAGGCGCCGACGCCCGAGTAGCCAATGACCTTGGGCAGGCCGGTGTAGCGGTTGACGAGGTGGCCGGCGGCGGCCGCCAGCGCCAGCAAAATGGACCACTGCACGGTGGGCAGCCCCGCCGAGGGCTTGATCCATTCGGCCCAGATGGCCATGAGTTCATTCATAGGGTGAGGTCTCCACGCGAGGATGGGGGCTGAACTGCCCGGGCAGGGCGGGTGCCCCGACGGCAGCCCCGGCCTTCAAAAGGCCTCAGGCCGGTCAACACAAACCGGCATGCGCCAAGGGGAAAAAACAACAATGCTTGTTAAATTTACAGTCCTTGTCCGAATTTAATGTAGGACCAGGGCGAAAGCGCCTATGTTAACGGGGGATAAAAAAGCGCAGGGGATGGCTGCGCCAGCGCGCCCAGATGGCCGAGCGGATACGGGCCCGGTCGAGCTTGCTGACGTTGTGCGCCTGCAGCGCCAGCCGGAAAGCAAAGTAAAAACTCACGCCCAGGTTGAGCGCGCCGATCAGCGGAATCGACGCCACGCTCCACCAGAACGCCCCCTGCCGAAAGGCCTCCAGCCCGAGCGACGCGCCAGCGGCAGCCAGTTGCCCGGTGGAGAGCGTCACATGGCGCAACTCGAGTTCGATGCCAAAAAAGCCGGTGAAGGCCGGGATCAGGCCGAGCATGAAACCCAGGGAAATATTCGAGGCAAAGCCGGAAATATGCTCGCGCATGAACACCGACCAGCGCGCGGCGCGCTCGTTGCCCAGCACGGCGGTGAAACGCGGGTTGTGCCGCATCGCCGAGTCCAGGTGGTGCAGCACGAAGCCGTTCTCGAACCAGCCGGCAATCATGCTGGACGCAAACAGCACCACGCCGGTGAAGGCTGCCCAGACCAGCGTCGGGCCGAGCAGCGTGAGCGATTCCAGCACATGCCGGGCGCTGTCCGCCCCGATCATCGGGTGGCCGAGGGCCAGTTCGATGGCCGCGTTGACCAGCAGCACGGCCGGCACCACCATGAAGACGTTGCCAAACACGGCTGCCACCTGCGAGCGCACCAGGTGCGTGACCTCGTCGACAAAGTCTTCCAGCGTCGCGGTCGATTCGTCCGAGTCGATGTCCTTGAGCTTGGCCGCCATGGCCGGGGCGGTCATGGCCGGCTGCTTGGTGGCCAGCGTGAAATGCAGCAACTGGATCAGGATGAACGAGGCGGCATAGACCACGCCCGCCCAGAAGCCGCTCCAGAAGGCCGACAGGCCGACGGCCACCACCATGAACTTGAGCAGCGTCGTCAGCGCAGTGACGGCGCCGCCGCCCATCGCCTTGCCGAGCATTTCCTTGTAGTCGGCGCGGTTGCGCGTGATGTAGTGCTCGCCGGTTTCAGCGCTGCGCTCGGCCATCTTGGCGGACAGCAGCGTTGAATTGGCGCTGATCAGGGCGCCGATGCTCTTGCCTTCCTGCGCGATCGTGACCCGGCGCGCCAGCAGCTTGAGCGCGGCCATCGCCGGTTTGGCCGACAGCAGCGCTTCAAGCAGCTCGCGCTGGCGCAGCATGCGGGCGCGCAGCTGGCGCAGCCGGAACACCATGCCCAGGGAAATGCCGTTTTCCTCCAGGTGCGCATAGATGCTGTTGACCGCCTGCCGGCAGGCGTCAAGCCGCGCGCGGTATTGCCTGAGCGCCGCCTGCAGCGCCAGTGCGTCGGGTACGGGCTGGAAAAAGGCCGTGCGCAGCTCCTGGACATCGGCGGGCAGGGCGTGAAAGGCCCTGGCATGCGGGCTGGCCCGGTTCATGCGCAGCCGCAATTCGGGCGCAAACCCGGTGGCGCGGATCTGCGCCGTGCAGTAGGTCAGCGCGTCCATCAGGCTGTAATGCCAGTCGTGTGTGGCCTGGGCCGGGTCGGCCGACAGCAGGGCGGTGAGCTGGCTGATGTGCGACTCTTCGAGCGCACCCATCCACTGGACATCGAAGCGCGCACTCGCCACCAGTGGAAACAGCTCCGAGGCGTCGGTGGTTTCCGGCGTGCCGGGCAGCAGTTTGCGGCGCAGGCGCTCGGCCAGTTCGCTGAAAAAAGCAGTGCGCGGCGCAAACCCGAAATCCGCCAGCAGCGGCGTGATGTCGACCGTGCGCGTCAGGGTGGCCCACCAGGCCTGCAGGCGAGCGCGCAGTTCCGGCTGCCTTTGCACCGCGTCGATGAAGGCCTGCACCCGCGACACGGCGGCCTGGACCGAGGTCCGGTCGCCACGAATCCATTCGAACAATTTGATCAGCCAGATATGCCGGTCCGCCAGCCCGGCGTCCGGGTCCAGCGCCGCCAGCAGACGGGCCAGGTCCTTCATCGCAGAGTTCACTGCCACCCGGTCAATGCAGGACGCGCCCGGAAGGGCCGTTGCCGTCGGTTGCCTCCAGTACAAATAAAGGAACCGCCGCTTCGAAACGCTCGCCATCCTCGGCCACGCAAAAATAGCTGCCGTGCATGGTGCCGCTGGCCGTGCGCAGACGCGAACCGCTGGTGTACTGGAAGGATTCACCGGGTTTGAGGAGCGGCTGCTGGCCGACCACGCCCAGGCCCTTGACCTCTTCGGTATGGCCCTTGGCGTCGCTGATGGTCCAGTGCCGCGAAATCAGCTGAGCGGGCACCGCGCCAGTGTTGGTGATGGTGACGGTGTAGGAAAAGCCGAAGATTCCCTGGCTTGGTGCTGACTGTTCAGGCAGGTAATGGGGGACGGCGTCGCAGGAAAATTGGTATTTGGGCATGGCAGGGGCGGCAGGAAAATCAGTTGGCCGTGATGTTAACCGCCCCGGATTGACGCTGTCCGACTGCCGGGCTTGCGCCTGGTTACCCTTCCTGCTTGCTGCGACAATCCTGTGCATGCCCCACTCCACGCCCACTTACCGCATCGCCCCGTCCCTGTTGTCTGCCGACTTTGCCCGCCTGGGCGACGAGCTGAAAGCCGTCATTGCCGGGGGCGCCGACTGGATTCACTTTGACGTGATGGACAACCATTACGTGCCCAACCTGACCTTCGGGCCGATGGTCTGCCAGGCGCTCAAGCCGCATTGCGTGCGCGCCGATGGCAGTGCCGTGCCGATCGACGTGCACCTGATGGTGCAGCCGGTCGACAGCCTGGCCGCCGCCTTCGCCGACGCTGGCGCCGACCTGATCAGCTTTCACCCTGAAGCCTCAGGCCATGTGCACCGCAGCGTGCAGGCCATCAAGGCCAAAGGCTGCAAGGCCGGGCTGGTGTTCAACCCGGCCACGCCGCTGGACGTGCTGGACTGGACGGTTGACGACATCGACCTGATCCTGATCATGAGCGTGAACCCCGGCTTTGGCGGCCAGAGCTTCATCGACTCGGCGCTGCGCAAGATCGAGCAGGCCAGGCGCCGCATCGACGCCTCGGGCCGGGACATCCGCCTGGAAGTCGATGGCGGCATCAAGGTCGAGAACATCCGCCGCGTGGCCGATGCCGGCGCCGACACGTTCGTGGCGGGCAGCGCGATTTTTGGCAAGCCGGACTACCAGGCGGTGATCGATGCCATGCGGGACGCGCTGAACGTCTGACGGGCTTGGGTGAAGGCTCTCCAGGCAGGCGATGGGTTTTGTGACCGGAGAAGTTTCCCTGCCCCGAACAGACCGTGCGCCGGCGAGCCTCGCCTGCCTGCGCCTTGCGCTCAAAAATTTGCCGGTACCACGCTGATGCAGGGCGGAGGCACAATGCAGCCCTCATTTCAGAAACACTATCTTTCGATGACAACACCTTTTCGCGTGAATTCCGGCCGCTACGATGCGGCGATCGTCGATCTGGACGGCACGATGGTCGATACCCTGGGCGACTTCGTGGTGGCGCTCCAGCTGATGCTGGCCGATGTGCTGCCCCCCGGATGCGAGGGCGTGACGCTGGATTCGGCCGATGTCGGCGACAGGGTCGGAAAAGGCTCCGAGCACCTCGTGCAATCAGTGCTGAATCATGTGTTTGCGCAGGCAGGACGGGCAGATGCAGCTATTGAATCGGTAGCGTATTACGAACGCGCCCAGGCCAGTTACCAGCGCCACTATGCGGCGGTCAACGGCCAGCACGCGACGCTGTATCCGGGCGTTCTCGAAGGCCTGGACAGGCTGAAAAAAAGCGGCTTGCAACTGGTTTGCCTGACCAACAAGCCGCTGGCGTTTGCGCGTCCCTTGCTCCGGCTCAAAGGCCTCGACGGCTTTTTCTGCGAAGTCTTTGGCGGCGACTCGTTCGAGCGCAAGAAGCCCGATCCGCTGCCGCTGCGCAAAGCCTGTGAGTTTTTGGGGACGCTGCCGGCCCGCACCCTGATGATCGGCGACTCCAGCAACGACGCGCGGGCGGCGCGGGCAGCGGGGTGTCCGGTGCTGCTGGTGACGTATGGCTACAACCATGGCGAACCGGTGCGTGACGTCGATGCCGACGGGTTTGTGGACTCGCTGGCGCAACTGGCGGAGTGAAACCGAACAAAAAAGGGCTGCCGGACGTGCGTCCCGCGGCCCCTGCCTGCCGCGCTATTTTCAGGCCGCCCTGCCCAGCAGTTCATCCTTGAGCTTCCAGTCTGCCGGCTTGGCGCCGAGCCAGATCCGCAGCATGGCGTTGTAGAACTCAACCTCCTTGACCGGCTCGCCCTGTGGCTTGCCCTTGACTGAAATCACCGTGCCGGTGCCTGGAACCCAGTCAATGGTGAAGCTTTCTCCTGCCATCATTTTCTTCTGGTCTGAAAAAACCTGGCCCATCCTGAGCAGGCCGGGAATCAGCTTGGACATTTCTGCCTTCGGAGCGTTTTCCTCGAATGCCTTGGTGAAGCTTTTTCCCAGTTCGTTGGAATCGATTTCACGCAGGAGGGTGATGCCGATGCGCTTGGGGCCGGCAACGGCGTAGACCTCTTCCGGCGTGGCGACCTTTTTGTCCAGGTAAAGGGCGGCCACATAGACCTTGAAGATGGCCTTGTATCGAATACCCGCTCCGTTGAGCTGCAGCTTGGCACCGCTCAGGTCGATCGGGTCGGCCAGCTTGACGCCCGAAACGTCAACCGGTGCCGCCAGCAGGCTGACTGACAGCATCAAAGCAGCCAAACCCGTCATGCAGTGCTTTGCAAAAATCATGAAATCCCTCCGGTGATATTGGAAATAGAACGACCGTTCGTTTTTGAAGGGCCATTTTGTGGCGCTAAACAACTTTTCCGCAACAGGTGTTTGCGCTAGCAAGGACGCGGTGAGACATGGCCGGCGTGATTTTTTAACGCTCCGCAGGTTGAATCGGCACTTTGCTACACTTTGCGCAACATGTTCATTCAACGCATCGTTCAAACAGCCGGTGATGGCCGGGGAGCCTGGCTTTGGCGCCCCTGTCCCGCCCGGCACGCCTGAGGCATTCGCCGCTTTGCTCATGGCTTTGAGCCTGCGTAGTGCCCCCACAGCCTGCTTCATCCGGAATTGATGCGCTCTCGCGCCACGCAAGAGCATCCCGGCCCCGGTCTTCGGGGCGTTTTGAATGACGGAAGACGGCGTTTGTCCGATACGCACCGTCTTCTGATGAAGGACCCACTGTGATCACTGAACTTGAATTCAAAAGTCTCGCGGCCCAAGGTTACAACCGCATTCCGCTGATGCTCGAAGCCTTTGCCGACCTGGAAACCCCGCTGTCGCTCTACCTCAAGCTGGCCAATGCCAAGGATGGCGGCAAATACAGCTTCCTGCTCGAATCGGTCGTCGGCGGCGAGCGTTTCGGCCGTTACAGCTTCATTGGCCTGCCGGCGCGAACCTTGCTGCGCTCGTCGGGCTTTGGTGTTGATGCGCTGACCGAAGTCGTGACCGATGGCGAGGTCGTCGAAACCTCACGCGCCAATCCGCTGGACTTCATCAGCGACTACCAAAAGCGTTTCAAGGTGGCGCTGCGGCCGGGGTTGCCGCGCTTTTGCGGCGGGCTGGCGGGGTATTTTGGCTATGACGCGGTGCGCTACATCGAGAAAAAGCTGGAGGCCACCTGCCCGCCCGACACGCTGGGTTGCCCGGATATTTTGCTGCTGCAGTGCGAGGAACTGGCCGTCATCGACAACCTGTCGGGCAAGCTCTACCTGATCGTCTATGCCGACCCGGCACGGCCCGAAGCGTTTGCCAACGCCAAGAAGCGTTTGCGTGAACTCAAGGAGCAGCTCAAGTATTCGGTCAGCGCGCCCATCGTCAAGCCTTCCCAAGGCTACCCGGCCGAGCGCGAGTTCGCCAAGGCCGACTACATTGCCGCCGTGGAGCGCGCCAAGCAGCTGATCGAAGGCGGCGACTTCATGCAGGTGCAGGTCGGCCAGCGCATCAGGAAGCGCTACACCGAGTCGCCGCTGTCGCTGTACCGCGCGCTGCGCTCGCTCAATCCGTCGCCCTACATGTATTACTACCATTTCGGCGACTTCCATGTGGTCGGCGCGTCGCCCGAGATCCTGGTGCGCCAGGAGCAGGTCGAGCAGGGCCAGAAGATCACGATTCGTCCGCTGGCCGGCACCCGGCCGCGCGCGGCGTCGCTGGAAGCCGACAAGGCCGCCGAGATTGAGCTGATCAACGACCCGAAGGAGCGCGCCGAGCATGTCATGCTGATCGACCTGGCGCGCAACGACATCGGCCGCAGTGCCCAGACCGGCACGGTGAAGGTGACCGAAGCCTTTGCCGTCGAGCGCTACAGCCATGTGATGCACATTGTCAGCAACGTCGAGGGCATTTTGAACGATGGCATGACCAGCATGGACGTGCTCCGGGCAACCTTTCCGGCCGGCACGCTGACCGGTGCGCCGAAAGTGCATGCGATGGAAATGA
>JBBSRS010000005.1:0-23627 GCA_038242795.1 Burkholderiales bacterium | reverse complement strand
GGCTTGATCATCGCCATCATGCTGCCGCTGTCGCGCATCGTGCCGCCGCTGTACGAGTTCCGGGTGCGCTCGCGCATCTTCCGCTGGTATGGCCAGTTGCGCGACATTGAAAACCGCATCGACGGCGAGGCTGCTGCGGGCGGGCTGCTTGAAGCACTGGACAGCCTGGAACGCCGGGCCGAGAAGATCAGCGTGCCGCTGTCGTATGCCAACGAGCTGTATGCGCTGCGAAACAACATCGGGCTGGTGCGCCGCAAACTGGAAAACCGGCCCGGCCTTTAGAAGGAGCCGTGGACGCTGCCTGGCGTCACCACCGGCTCCTGCGCCCAGAGGTGACCGACGTGCAGCACACTTCGAGCGCCCTGCCGGGCAAACGAAGGATCACTTGATTTGGCGCAAGGCATCCGGCATTGAGCGCCTTCGGGTCGCCGCCACCGTTTGACATGTCCGTGTTGTGCGCTACGCTGGCAAATTTGATCGCGGCCCATGACTTCAACGCCTCCCGAATCCGTCAGTGAGGCGCCATCGAAAGACGCGCCTGCCGGGGGCTGGCATGCCCTGACGGTCAACCAGGTGATGGCACGGCTGGCCTGTGACCCGGCAGCAGGCCTGGGCACGGCAGAAGCGGACCGGCGGCGGGCGCAAAACGGGGCCAACACGCTGCCCTCGCCGCCGCGCCGTTCGATGCTGGCCATCGCGCTCCGGCAGTTGAAGAGCCCGTTGATCTACATTTTGTTCGTCGCGGCGGTGCTGGCGATGGCGCTGTCGCACCAGGGCGACGCGGTGGTGATCTTGCTGGTGGTGCTGGCCAACGCAGTGATCGGCGCGTTTCAGGAAGGACGCGCCGAACGCTCGATGGCTTCGCTGCGGCAACTCTCGGCGCTGCATGTGCGGGTGCAGCGCGATGGCCAAGAGTCCTCGATTGCGGCACGCGACCTGGTGGCCGGTGATGTGCTGCTGCTGGCGGCGGGCGATGCGGTCGGCGCCGATGCGCGGCTGATCGACGCGTCGCAACTGCAGGTGGCCGAAGCCGCGCTGACCGGTGAGTCGGTGCCGGTCAGCAAGGCGGTGGATGCCCTGCCCGGGGGAACCGGCCTGGCCGACCGCCGCAACATGGTGTTTTCCGGCACCTCCGCCACCGCCGGGCGCGGGCGCGCAGTGGTCGTGGCGATTGGTGTCGAAACGGAAGTCGGCCGCATTGCCGGCATGACCGAAAACGCCACCGAGCCCCAAACGCCGCTGGAGCAGCGCATTGCGCAGTTCGGCCGCTGGCTGGTGGCGGCGGCCCTGGGGTTGTTCGCCCTGGTCGTTGCGCTCGGCCTGTACCGCCAACTGCCCTGGGCCGAGGTGCTGATGGTGGCGATCAGCCAGATGGTGTCGATGGTGCCCGAAGGCCTGCCGGTGGCCATGACCATCGCGCTGGCGGTCGGCATGCAGCGCATGGCCGGCCGCGGCGCCATCATCCGCCGGCTGTCGGCGGTGGAAACGCTGGGGTCGATCACGGTGATTTGCACCGACAAGACCGGCACCCTGACGCGCAACGAAATGACCGTCAGCCGGCTCTGGCTGCCTGGCGGCATCGACGTGTCCGTCAGCGGCATCGGCTACGCACCCGAGGGCGAACTGAGCGTTGAAGATCCCGTCACCCTGCCGTTGCTGCAGGCTGCCGCGCTGTGCAACGATGCACAACTGCTGCCCCCCGAAGACGCCCGCACGCAATGGTCGGTGCTGGGCGACCCGACCGAAGGCGCCTTGATCGTGCTGGCCGCCAAGGCCGGTGTAAACCTGGAAAAACTGGCGCACGACGCGCCGCGCGAAGCCGAACTGCCGTTTGACGCCGACACCGGCATGATGGCCACGCGCCACCGCTGCGTGGATGCGCCGCACCGGGTGTTCATCAAGGGCGCGCCCGAAGCCGTGCTGGGGCTGTGCGGCGCTGGCGATGGCGCCTTGACCCAGGCGGCGCGCGCCGCCGCCGAGGCGATGGCCGGACGCGCGCTGCGGGTGCTGGCCTTTGCCGTGGTCGATGACGACCGGCTGGATGCAGGCTATGGCGCGCTGGCCGGGCGCGCCCGCCTGCTCGGCCTGGTCGGCCAGATCGATCCGCCGCGCGAGGAGGTCAAGGTTGCCGTGGCCCAATGCCGCGCCGCCGGCATCCGGCCGGTGATGGTGACGGGCGACCACAAGCTCACCGGGCTGGCGATTGCCCGCGAACTCGGCATTGCGCGCGACGCTGACCGGGCGGTCGATGGCGCCGAACTCGAGCGCATGAACGAAGCCGACCTGCGCAGCGCGCTGGACCGCATCGCCGTGTTTGCGCGCGTGCACCCGGCGCAAAAACTGCACATCGTCGAAGCGCTGCAGGCGCGCGGCGAAGTGGTCGCCATGACCGGTGACGGCGTCAACGACGCACCGGCGCTGGCGCGCGCCGATGTCGGCGTGGCCATGGGCATCACCGGCACCGAGGTCGCCAAGAGCGCGGCCAGGGTCATCATCACCGATGACAATTTCTCGACCATCGTCGGCGCGGTCGAACAAGGGCGCGTGGTCTATGGCAACCTGAAAAAAGTCATCCTTTACCTGTTCGCCACCTCGATCGACGAGGTCGTCCTGTTGCTTTTGGCCCTGCTGGGCGGCTATCCGTTGCCACTGGCCGCCGTGCAGATCCTGTGGATCAACATCGTCACCGAGGGCACGCTGACCGTGAACCTGGTGATGGACCCGCCCGATGGCGACGAGATGCAGCGCAAGCCGGTGCCCAAGAACGACCGGCTGGTGGACCGGTCGATGCTCGGGCGGGTGCTGTTGATGTCATCGGTCGCCGTGCTGGTCACCTTCGGCTGGTTTGTGTGGCGGCTCGGTCAGCAGATGCCGATTGAGGTGGTGCGCACCGAAACCTTCACGCTGCTGGCGATATGCCAATGGTTCAACGCCTTGAACTGCCAGTCGGCCACCCGATCGGCGCTGGCGCTGGGATTGCTGAAAAACAAGTGGCTGCTCGGCGGCCTGGCATTGAGCATGGCGCTGCAGGCACTGGTGCTGTATGCGCCGCCCATGAACACGCTGTTTTACACCGTGCCGCTGGCGGCCGACACGCTGTGGCCATTGGTGGCGCTGGCCAGCAGCGTGCTGTGGGCTGAGGAGTTGCGCAAGCTCATCGCGCGGCGTGGCCACAGGCGTGCGCCATGACGCCTGGACCGCTGGTGCTGCAAGGATGGCCATGCGCGGCGCGGGTCGGAAGCTGCGGTTGATGTGCGGGCCAGCGTGCCAACCCTGTCATCAGGGCGACCAAGCTGACTGGCCGCATGGTGAAGCAGGCGCATGATGGCGACCTGGTGACAGTCGCCGAACGTGGCCGGCAGGCCACCCAATGCCCGGCAGCGTGGCCCATTGCATTGTGGCCCCAAGGCCGCTGCGACGCGCTGGATCGATGGCACGCGCGCTGACATGGCACCCACCCTGATTTTCAAAAAGGCTCTCTCCATGAAACTCACAGACGTACTTGCATTTGACCTGTCCGAAATCGCTGCGCTGCGCCGCGACATTCATGCCCATCCCGAACTGTGCTTTGAAGAGCTGCGAACATCCGACATGGTGGCCCGCCAACTGACCGACTGGGGCATTCCGGTCCACCGGGGCATGGGAACGACCGGCGTGGTGGGCATCGTCCACGGCCGCGATGGGGGTGCCAGCGGGCGGGGTGTTGGCCTGCGCGCCGACATGGATGCGCTGCCGATGCAGGAATCCAACACCTTTGCCCACACCAGCCGGCACGCCGGCAAGATGCACGCCTGCGGCCATGACGGCCACACCGCCATGCTGCTGGCCGCTGCGCAGCATTTCTCCAGGCACCGCGACTTCGACGGCACGGTGTACCTGATTTTCCAGCCGGCCGAAGAAGGCGGCGGCGGCGCGCGGGAAATGATCCAGGACGGCCTGTTTGAAAAATTCCCCATGGAAGCGGTGTTCGGCATGCACAACTGGCCGGGCGGCGAGGTCGGCTCGTTTGCCGTGAGCGCCGGGCCGGTGATGGCGTCGAGCAATGAATTCAGGATCGTCATTCGCGGCAAGGGCGGCCATGCCGCCATGCCGCACACCGGCATCGACCCGGTGCCGGTGGCCTGCCAGATGGTGCTGGCCTTTCAGACCATCATCAGCCGCAACAAGAAACCGGTCGATGCCGGCGTCATTTCGGTCACCATGGTTCATGCGGGGGAAGCCACCAATGTCGTGCCCGACTTTTGCGAACTCCAGGGGACCGTGCGCACCTTCAGCCTCGAGGTGCTTGACCTGATCGAGCAGCGCATGCGGTCGATTGCCGAACACACCTGCGCGGCGTTTGAGGCAAGCTGCGAATTCAAGTTTGAACGCAACTACCCGCCCACCATCAACTCGGCCGCCGAGGCGGAGTTTGCGCGCCAGGTGATGGCCGACATCGTCGGTGCGGACAAGGTCAAGCCGCAGGAGCCCACCATGGGGGCGGAGGATTTTTCCTACATGCTGCAGGCCAGGCCTGGCGCCTACTGCTTTATTTCCAACGGCGAAGGCGACCACCGTGACATGGGCCACGGCGGCGGTCCGTGCACGCTGCACAACCCGAGCTACGACTTCAACGACGCACTAATTCCGCTGGGCGCCGCCTACTGGGTGGAACTGGCCAGCCGCTGGCTGAACCGGGCCGGCACGGTCTGAGCCCGGTGCAAAAGCACCCATGACACGGACCATTGCGCGCTGCAACCGCGATTTGCCGATGACTGCTTTCTGATTACTACCAAATTCATAGCTGTTTGTGCAGGCCAGGCTTGCGTAAACCGCCTGTTTCATTAATTATTCACACCAGTTTTCATGCGGCGCGGTTGCCGCACATGCTTTCGACCGCTGGCTGTCACGCCAGGCAGCGGCAAGAAATCGCCAAAATCATGTTGACGGACCCGGCCGGCCGACATCACCCGCAGACCGCGTCGTGCCTCCAGGCCGAACACCTCAAGCTTGCGTTTGGGATGCCAGGCGCAGGCGGTCCAGCAGGGTGCGCACGGCCGCCGAACGTTCAAAACGGCGATGCACGACGATCAACTCGGACACGACCTGTACGTCCTCCAGGGTGCAAAAAGCCACGCCCGGCAAGCGCATGACACGGGCCGACGCCGGCAACAGCGCCACCCCCAGACCGGCGGCCACCAGGCCAATGGTCGAGCTCATCTCATTGACCACCATCGTGCGCTGCGGCCTGAAGCCGGCCTCGGTGAGCAGTTGCTGCAAGGTATGGCCCAGACTGAGACCGGGCGGGTCATCCGGCTGAAGCAGTGTGTCCTGGGCCAGCGCCGACAGCCGTATGCTGGCCGACGCACTCAGTCGGTGGCTTTCGGGCAGGACGGCAATCAGCGGCTGACGGGCCAGCACGAACGATTCGCAGCCTTCTGGAACGGATGGCAACGGTCCGCGCGTGACCGAGAGGTCAACGACCTCGCTTTGCACCGCCTCGGTCAGGGTGCTGGCCAGTCGCAGCAGCATCTCGATCTGAACATCCGGATGGCTGGCACGGAAGGCGGCCAGGCTTTGCACGAAGGATTGCTCGGCCAGCGCACTGCTGACATAGCCGATCACCACGTTGCCGGTTTCACCGCGTGCCGCCCGCAAGGCGGCGTTGCCGGCTTTTTCGGCATGGTGCAAGGCCGCCCTGGCTTCGGCCAGAAAGGCGTCGCCGGCCTCGGTCAGCGCGATGCGGCGGTGGGCGCGCAGAAACAGTTGCACGCCAAGCCGCGCCTCCAGTGCGCGAATGTGCTGGCTCAACGCCGGTTGGGCAATGCCCAGGCGCTGCGCGGCGCGTCCGACATGAAGTTCTTCGGCCGTGGCGACGAAATAGCGAAATTGGCGAAAGTTCAAGGCAATCCGATTGATATGGCTTTACTTATCAATAATGTAATTTCTATCCAATTGATCTTATGCGCTTGCGGGCTCAAAATAGCACCTGATTCGGCACAGACACGCTGTTTGCACATGGATGGAAAACGCTTGCCCCAGGGCACAGCGCAGTGGCATCGCCGGGTCGACGCTTTCGTCTTTCAATTCATTTCCCGATCTGGACACCGCGCACCATGCCGAACTCGAATTCTTCTTTAATGGCCCGCCCCGCCGCCGTGCTCCTGCTGGCGACTTTTTGTTGCCTGCTGTGGGGCAGCGCCTATCCGGCGATCAAGCATGGCTATGCGATGTTCGGCATCGCCCGCCACGACGTGGCCAGCCAGATGGTGTTTGCAGGCGTTCGCTTCGTCGCGGCCGGGTTGCTGCTGTTGTTGGCATCCACAGTGATGGGCTGGGGGGTGCGCATCAAACGCCAGGACTGGACCAGCGTGGCGGGCCTGGGCCTGAGCCAGACGGCACTGCAATACATCTTCTTTTATATCGGCGTGGCCAACGCGACCGGCACCAAGAGCTCCATCATGAACACCACCGGCACCTTCTTTTCGGTGCTGCTGGCGCATTTCATCTACCACAACGACCGCCTTTCAGGCCGCCGCATGCTCGGTTGCCTGGTCGGTTTTGTCGGTGTCGCTGCGGCGAACTACGGGCCGACGCTGCTGGAGCCCGATTTCACCTGGGCTGGCGAGGGATCGGTGGTGCTGGCGGCCTTCGTCCTGTCGGCGGCGTCGATCTACGGCAAGAAGCTGTCGCAGCGGCTGAATGCCGCCGTCATGACAGGCTGGCAAATGGCGATCGGCGGCTCGGTGCTGCTGATCGGCGGCTGGCTGGCGGGCGGTCACATGGCGGATTTCACACCCGCATCGGCCGCGCTGATGGCCTACATGGCGTTGCTGTCGGCGCTGGCTTTCAGTATCTGGAGCGCGCTGCTCAAACACAACCCAGTCGGACGGGTGACGATTTATAACTTCCTAATACCGGTGTTTGGCGTGAGCTTGTCGGCCATCTTTCTGGGCGAAGACGTCTTTGCCCTGAAGAACGGCGTGGCCTTGGTGCTGGTGTGCGTCGGCATCTGGCTGGTGACGGCCGAGAAACGCCTGACTCGTCCTGCCCCCGCCGTGCCGCAGCCGGCCAGCCTTTGATTTCAGCCTGAAGCCAGGACTGCAACACTCACTCGGCGCGACCTTGGTTACGGGCCTCGCGCGTTTGCTTGTGACTTTTGACCTGGGAAACCCGGGACAGAAGAGAACTGCATTGTGTGGTCAATCGCTGCGCGCTTGACCAGAGCAGCCTGCTGCCTGGTCGCACCCGGAAAACAGGGTGCAGTAACCGATGGCAGGTCTGAAAATGACGGCGCTTGCGCAGGTCCCTGCTCGACCATGCATGGCACAGCAGCGGTCATCCATCGACTGCACAAGTCGGGCCTGCGTGCCAAACGCATGCTTCAAAAGGTTAAAGTCAATCCCAGGCCGTCCATTCCTGCACCTTGCCATCTTGTTGCAGGCACCCCTTTAAAAATTCTTTTTTTCCAATCGAAAGAAATTTCATGCCCTCCACCTTCGCACCCCAGGACCATGCCACGACTCTTGCGCCCGATGAATTGAACGCCATGCGTCTGGCCATTGCCGCGTCCCGCGAGGCGCTCGACGCCGGCAACCAGCCTTATGGCGCGACGCTGGTATCCGCTGCCGGTGAAGTTTTGCAGGTGTCTGGCAATGCCCAGGTAACCAGCGGCGACGGCATGGCGCATGCCGAAATCGTTGCGGTGCGTGAGGCAACCGCCCGATTTGGTGCTGATGCCGTCAAAGGCAGCACCGTGTTCGCCAGTGGCGAGCCATGCGCCATGTGCACCGGCGCAATGTTTTGGGCCGGTGTGCAGCGTGTGGTCTACAGCGCCACCAATCCGCAAATGGCCGCTCTGTTTGGCGGCGAGTCCCTGCCGATACGCTGTGCCGAGGTGGTGGCAGGCGCATCCCCCGCCATGCGGGTGGACGGCCCGGTGCTGGGCAATGAGGCCATGGCGGTGTTGCAAGAGGCGGCAACACGCCGCAAACGCTGAATGCCAGCCACCAGCATCGGGTTCAATCGCTGCTCTTGAAGTCTTCACCCGGCATTGCGCTGTTTTGCGTGGGCTGGGAACGCGTTGCTCTAAGGGCCGCCTCCGAAAGCAGCTTGCGGAACCAGCAGTGCGCCGGCGCATGGTGCGACCGCTCGTGCCAGAGCTGGTAAAAGCGCATGCGCGGAAAGTCAAACGGCGCGTTTGAAATGGCCAGCGGCAAAGTGCGCGCAAAATGCGCCGCAAAATGCCGACCGGTGGTGAACACCAGATCAGTATTGACCAGCAGATGCGGCGCCAGTTCGAAGTAAGGCACCATCACGCGGGCATCGCGCGCCACGCGATGGCTGGCCAGGTAGGTGTCGACCACGCCGCGCTGCGATTGCGAATAAGACAGTGGCACCACATGGCGCGCTGCCAGGTACTGCTCGCGTGTCAAGCCGCCAGCGCGCGGGTCCGTACGGCTCATCAGGCAGACCACCTCGTCCTCCAGCAGCACCGACAAGTGCAAATGTGGCGGTGGCTGCGGCCAGTTGCCGATCACCACGTCCAGCTCGCCCATGGCCAGCGCGCTTTCGTAGTCAAACACTGCACCCAGCGGCTGTATGACCAGCCGGGCGCGGGGCGCGGCGCGGCAAAAGCGCTCAACCGCCCCGGCAAGAAAAGCGCCCACCATGAAGTCGGGCGAGCCGAGGCGAAAGGTTTGGGGACTCAAGGCCGGATCGAATTTTTCGGCCCCCGTCAGCATGGCGTCAATCTCGCCCAGTGCGCGCCGGGCCTGGTCTCGCAACAAGAGCGCCCGGTCGGTGGGCGCCATGCCGCCTTTTTCGCGTACCAGCAGCGGATCATCAAACACTTCGCGAAGGCGCTTGAGCGCGATGCTGATGGCGGGCTGCGACTGGTTCAGGCGGATGGCGGTGCGTGAGACATTGCGCTCGGTCACCAGCGTGACCAGCACGCGCAACAAGTAACTGTCCACCGGATCGGCGGGGCGACTCATGGGGCGACGGCGGTGGTCATCGGTGCATGGTATTCGATTCCGCTATGACATTCATAACAGCAGGCGTACGCAATTTTCAATCCTTGTTCTTAGACTAGGTCCACCTTTCGCACAGCACTTGGCGGACAAGTGCCGATGCGTCAGCGGCAGGCTCCTGAAGCCCGCACCAACGACCCATCAATGGAGACAAGCATGAGCACTGAGACCATGGCGACACCTGCCAACCAGACGCCCGAAAAAACGGAGCTCAACGGCATTTACAAGAAAATTTTCATGCGGTTGATTCCGTTTTTGATGATGCTGTGGATTCTGGCCTGGCTGGACCGCGTCAACATCGGCTTCGTCAAGCTGACGATGCTCGACGACCTGAAGTGGAGCGAAGCCATCTACGGACTGGGCGCCGGCATCTTTTTCCTCGGCTACTTTTTCTTCGAAGTGCCCAGCAACCTGCTGCTGCAAAAAATTGGCGCCAGAAAAACCATCATGCGCATCACGATTGGCTGGGGCCTGACCAGCATCGCCATGATGTTCGTCAAGACCTCGGGCATGTTTTATTTCCTGCGCTTTTTACTCGGCGTGTTCGAGGCGGGTTTTTACCCCGGCATCATCCTTTACCTGACGTTCTGGTTTCCGAACGACCGCCGCGCCAAGGCGTTTGGCATGTTCATGTCGGCCTCGGCGTTTGCCGGTGTGATTGGCGGACCGCTGGCCGGCACCATCATGACCCAGCTGAACGGCGTCAACGGATGGGCCGGCTGGCAGTGGGTGTTCCTCATCGAAGGCGTTCCCTCGGTGCTGGCCGGTATCGCCACTTATTTTTACCTGACCGACAAGCCCGATCAGGCCCACTGGCTGAGCGAGCGTGAACGCTCCTTGGTTCGCGCCGATCTGGAGCGTGATGCCGCCTCGCTGGGCCACCGCGAGCACAGCCTGCTGGCCTCGCTGAAGGACGGAAAAATCTGGCTGATGATCATGATCTACTTTTGCATCGTCGCTGCCAACTCTTCGCTGACGTTCTACGGCCCGACGCTGGTGAAGGAAGTCGGCTTCACCAGCCCCATGGCTGTCGGCTGGATCATGGCCGCCGCCTACCTGTGCGGCGCTGCCGGCATGATTTTCAACGGCTTTCATTCCGACAAGCACCAGGAATCGCGCTACCACTGTGGCCTGGCCGCGGCGCTGGGTTCGGCCTCGCTGCTGGCCGTCGCCTTGCTGCTCAAGACCAGCCCCTTGCTGACCCTGGTGATGCTGGCATTGGCCATTGTCGGCACCATGAGCGCCATCCCGGTGTTCTGGCAGATGCCCAACCGTTTCCTGTCCGGCGCAGCGGCGGCTGGTGGCGTGGCGCTGATCAACTCGGTCGCCAACCTGGCCGGTTTTGGTGCACCGTGGATGCTGGGTGTCATCAAGACCTCGACGGGCCAGCTCACCACCGGCCTGTATGTGGTGGCTGCCTTCGAGATCTGCGCAACGATCCTGATTTTGATGTTCGTGCCACCCTTCAAGAAAATCACCCCGGTCGCCAAGACCACTTCTCAAGAAACCAGAAAGCCTGGACAAAAATGGGTCACAACACATGACTGAAACGACACCCGCATTGGACCTGGGCGCGGTCAACGCGTTGCCGCAAGACGAGTTTGTCATGGCGTTCGGCAGCACTTTCGAGCATTCACCCTGGGTGGCCCAGGGGGCCTGGGAAGCACGCCCTTTTGCAACCCTGGATGAGTTGCATGGCGCAATGATCAATGTGTTGCGCATTGCGCCTCGCGACACGCAAACTGCCTTTTTGTGCGGCCACCCGGAGCTTGCCGGCAAGGAAGCCGAGGCGGGAACGATGACCACCGAATCCGTCGGTGAGCAGGCCAGTGCCGGTCTGGATGCCTTGAGCCGTCATGAAGTCGGCGAGCTTCGCCAGCTGAACCAGCGCTACCTCGACTCCCACGGCTTTCCGTTCATCATTGCCGTGCGGCGGTACAGCAAAAGTGAAATTTTTGACCAGCTGCGCAGCCGCATCGAACGGGACAGCGACACTGAACTGAACGAGGCACTGGCGCAAATTGGCACCATCACGCGGTTGCGCGTGCAGGCCAAGCTATCTGCCTGAAGGCTTGAAGCGTCTCTGGCGGTGCCAGTAAAACGCATGAAAAGGACGCGAATGACGCGGCCTTTTCATTTCAGCTTCGCTCAAGCAGGGGCACACGGGGAAACGGCTGGCTCGATTGGTTGAGAAAACGTTTGTGCATGTTTTTCTGAAGAAACAACACGCCACCCTCACCCCTCGACGGAAAATGACCCAGGCCACACGGTACTCATCATTTTTTTAGCCTTTAACGCTCAGCTGACCTGGGCAAAAGCCTTGGTCAGGCGCACTATGCCTTCCCTGATCTGCGCCACATCGGGCGCGGCATAAGACAAGCGCAGCGTGCCAAAATCAGGATTCTCCGGATAGAAGGCGGCACCCGGAACATACAGCACACCGCATTGCACAGCAGCCTCAAACAGTTGCCTGGCATCCATGGGCACGGTGCTGCGCGCCCAAATGAACATACCGCCCTGCGGCTGCACAAACGCTATTTTTTCACCCAGCCCGGCATGCAACCCCTCCACCATGGCCTGCATGCGCCGCTTGTATTCGATCCGCGCGTGCTCGACGCCAGCTGGATAGCGGCCAGCGCCCAGGTATTCAGCAGCAATCTGCTGGGCCAGCGGCGACGTGCACAAGTCCATGGTCTGCTTGGCCACAACACAGCGGCGCAGCACATCGGGTGGTGCCACCAGCCACCCAATGCGCAGTGCCGGCGCCACGGTTTTTGACAGGCTTGACAGGTAAAGCACCGGGTTGTCATTCCCGGCGATGCGCTCGCCCACGGCGTAAAGGGAAGGCGGCCGGTCGTCCGTAAAATTCAGCTCGCCATAGGGGTCGTCTTCAACAATCAGGAAACAGTACTCAAGCGCCAGACGCACCAGGGCTTCTCGCCGGGTGACGGGCAGCAAGGTGCCGCAAGGGTTGGAAAAAGTGGGAACGGTGTAGACCAGCTTGGGTCGCTGCGCTACTTGCAGCAGTGCCAGGCGAGCGGCGAGTGCGTCAACGTCAAGGCCTTGCCCGTCAACCGGGGCGACCATGATGTGCGCCTTCGCCAGACGCAAAGCCTGGATGGCTGCGGGGTAAGCCGGTGTCTCGACGCAGACCGTGTCACCTGGCTCAATGAAGATGCGCAGCAGCAGGTCAAGCGCCTGTTGTGAGCCTGTGGTGACGATGAGATCGGACGGGCTTCGCTCAATGCCGCGCGAGCGGCACAGCAGTGCCAGCGCTTTGCGCAGCGAGGGCGTGCCCTCGGTTGCGCCATATTGCAACGCCCCGCCACCCGACAGCGCCCTGGCCGCAGCTTCTTGCAGCCCTTCGGTGTCAAACAGGCCTGGCGACGGGTAGCCACCGGCCAGAGAGATGATGCCGGGCTGGCTTAAATACGGAAACAGTTCCCGTATCGCAGATCCGGCAGGGTCGACAAAACTGGAGGCAAAGGGAATGGGCATCATGCGTCAGGTGATCAATCAAAAAAAGGATCTTCGGCGGCGTCAAACGCCGGGCCAGAGCCAAAATCAACGGTGCTGGACAATTGCAGGAGGTGCGGCAATTGTCGACTTCCAGTCCCCAGTAACTTCTGGTTGATGTCAACATGCCTGGCCTCTCTGCCGGCGCAAAAACCTCGGCTTGCATTGCCACAAGCGGCGCAGCGTTCATCTGCAGGCTTGAGCCTTGAATGCCCGCTGAACACGTTCGATGGAGCGGTTCTGGGCTTCTGCATAAAGCGCGATTTCGTCATGCACAGCCGCACCTAGCGCAGACTCGAAAGCGGCCTGGTCTTCTTGTGCCGCGTAGTGCTTGCGCTCGGCGCTGCCCAGATTAGACTGAAATATTCCAGCTGCGCTGACAGGCAAAAAATCTTCATAAACGATAGGATGCGCACTTACCCAACCCTCAGCCATCAGCGCTTCAAGCGCCAGACTCGCTGGTTCACAATCGGCGGCAACAGCGGCTGTGCCCTGCTCTGTCAGCGCATAGCGAAAGAAACCCAATCCTTCGCGGCGAAGCGTGTCGTAGTCATCGGGAAATGCGCCAAAGGCCAGCGCCAGCCGCGTTGCATAGTCCTCAGCACTTTCATTCGCAATGGCCGCATCGCGCACATCCATCAGCATCTGGTCATAGCGCTGGCGCCCGGCACGCGTCAGGGCCATGCCGCGCTGCTCGACCTCACCAAAACGCGCTGTGTGCGTGCCCGAGCGCTGACCGTCACCGCCTTGGAACAACACCTTCTCTTCCAGTGCCTTGAAACTGGTCTGGCGCAGCAGGATGTCGCAACGGCGGCGCGGCGGCCCCTCAATGAGTGCCTTTGCGGTGATGCCGTAGCGGGGCATGGCGGCCTGAGCGGCGTCAATGTCAAGCGTGCGCGGCGTCAAGTGGTTGATGTGGGGCCCCTTGAAGCAAACCACGTCGGCAATCAGGCGATGTGCCTGCTGCAGTTTGTCGTAGGTTTCCCCATCGACTGTGGCTTCGGCATGCCAGCGGAAGGTTTGCAGCGCCTCCGCCACGAACGCCTCTGCTTCTTGTGCCGTCAGGCCTCCCGCACTTTCGAAACGTTCGATCAGCGCCAATACGCCGTCGGTGAAAATACGACGACGCGCAAGAATGGAGGCGGCCTGGATGCGCAGCGGCTCGTCGTTGATCAATTCCAGGCGCAACAAAGAGGTGAAAACACGAAACGGGTTGCAGGCCAGCGCGGCGTCGGCAACCGGTCTGAAAGCGGTTGCGTGAACCGGCACACCCGCCACTGACAAGTCATAGTAGCCAACCGGCTCCATGCCCATCACAGCAAACAGACGGCGCATGGTCGCCAATTCCGTGGCCGTGCCCAAACGAATCGCGCCATGGCGTTCAACGTCGAGTCGACCGGTTTCGCCAGACTCGTTCAACTGATTGGCGAGCCGTGGGTTGGACGCCAAGGTTCGGTCGTTCACATCAGCCACCATTTGCACCAGCGCGCCATATTGCGGCACCTCCTGGCGGTACATCTGGGACATGGCACACGAAAAAAGGGTACGAATATCGTCGCTATTGACGAATTGAGACTCGCGCATGGTGCAGTGGACTCGGTTAAAAAATCAGGACATAAACCCTTGAGGGCATGCGGTGGCGGAATCAACTTGCATCCGTTGGTGGTCAATGCTATTTAGGGTGTTTGATGCGGTCAAACGATATTACGGTCGTCATTCATTCCTATCTAGAATGACCCTCATGCTGCTGTCAAACCGTTTTCTTCCTCCCATGTCGCTGTTGCGAGCCTTTGAATCTGCAGCCCGGCACCAAAGCTTCACGACCGCTGCGGCTGAACTGCACCTCACACAAAGCGCCGTCAGCCGACAGATTCGGGCGCTGGAGGAACTGCTTCATTCCAGCCTCTTTGTGCGCGAACGCCAGACCGTGAAACTGACGCTTGCCGGGCAAGCCTATGCACAGGAGATACGCGCATCCCTGTTGCGCATCTCCAACGCCACTCTCGGTTTTCGGGCCAACCCAAAGGGCGGCACGCTCAACCTCGCCATCTTGCCGACCTTTGGGACGCGCTGGCTGGCACCGCGGCTGCCTGGCTTTCTGACGCAACACCCGGGCATCACCCTGAATCTGACGACGCGCCTCTCCCGATTTGATTTCGAACTGGAGGCCGTGGATGCAGCGATTCACTTTGGCCTTCCCGACTGGCCTGGCGCAGAACTGGAATTTCTGATGAGTGAAACGGTGGTGCCGGCATGCAGCCGGGCGCTCAAGGCGCAATACCTTTTTTCCATGCCGGCCGACTTGCTCCAGGCGCCGCTGCTGCATCTGGTGTCGCGTCCTGAAGCCTGGGAACGCTGGTTGCAAGCGCACAGTGCCCCATTCAATGACGCGCGTGGCATGCTTTTTGATCAATTTGCCGTGGCGGCACAAGCAGCGATTTCGGGATTGGGTGTAGCGCTGCTGCCGCGCTTTTTGATCGAGGCCGAGCTTGAGCGCGGTGATCTGGTGGAGGCGGTCGCCCAAACGCAGCCCATAGAAAGCGCCGAGCGTTATTACCTGGCCTGGCCCATGAGCCGGAGCAACTACCCGCCGTTGCAAGCCTTCAGGCAATGGATCTGCACCGCCGCCCTGTCGCCATGACGGCACCGTTGCGGCTCATGTCATTTTTAAACCAACCGTGAACGCGAAGCCAAAGTCCCAAAGAACACGGTGGACCCAGCGATGGCATCACTTGCCGTCTGTGTACGACTCCAGCGGCTTGTCATTGGGTTCACGCAACAGTTGCTTGAGTGTGTCGCTCATCGGCAAATTAAGGCTGGTGTTGCCGGGTGGAATCGGTGACATGAACCACTTGGTGTAGAGCTTTTCGACCTCGCCCGACTTCATGAGCTTGCGCAAGGAGTCATCAACGGCCGTCTTGAAGGCCGGGTCATCCTTGCGCAGCACCAGCGCTATCGGCTCGGCGCCCAATGATTCACCGACGATGTGATAGGCCGCGGGGTCGCGGTTGCCAGCAATAACGCCTGCCAGCAGGTTGTCGTCCAGAACAAACGCGTCGGCACGTCCCGATTCCAGCAGCAAAAAACTGTCAAAGTGGTCTTTGCCAAGCAGGACCGGGAAGTCAATATTCTTGGTTTTCGACAGTTTGCGTAACATTTGTACTGCGGTGGTGCCTGCTGATGCGGCAGCCGTGCGGCCGCCGAGTTGATCAAAAGACGTGATGCCGGAATCCACCTTGGTGGCCATGCGAACCTGGCTCACGTAGGTGGTCAGCGCAAACGCCACCTGTTGCTGGCGTGTCTTGTTGTTGGTGGTGGGCCCGCACCCAATGTCGACCGTGCCGTTTTGTACCAACGGAATGGTGTTCTGGGCTGTCAACACGCTGTACTCAAACTTGACCGCCGGCATGATGTCCTTGAGCACGCGTTCGCAAAGTTCAACATGGTAGCCAGCGAACTTTTCATTGGCGCCCAGCGCAAAGGCCATCGGTGACGAGGACTCGCGCACCCCAAGCACGACCTTGCCACTGGTTTTCATTTTGTTCAGCGTGTCAACACTCTGCGCAAAGGCAGGCAAAGCCAGGGCAACAAGGGCTGCGGCAACGAGGGTTTTGAGCTTCATGGACGTCTCTGAAATGTTTTTTTGCAATAAGCCGGGATCAAGGTGTACCCATCATCCCGGGAATCATCATGTGTGCGCTGCACCCATGACCTGACCGAATATCCATCAAAACCGCTCGATTGCATAGCAACAAAACGGAAGAAGGTGATGACAAACGGGAATGACGAGGGTTTCGCGATGCCCGTAAAGTTTGACTCGTGGAAGATCAAGTGAATTTCTCCCAGAAAATGCACCTTGGGCTGACCAATGCATCTACCAACCACAGGCCAACATCCAGGAACTTTGGCGATGCTGTTTCGAGAATGCCGCGTGTCAACTTCACGGCACTCATTCCACAAGGCGACTCTGCATTCGCGGCTTGAGACGCGTCAAGGGCAGACGGCGGGTTCTGCAATCCCCAAATCCGCAAGCAGAATTACCCTCAGCTTCGGTTTTAAAATTTAGCGCTACTGGCTGCTCTTGACCAGCACGCTGTTTTGCATGGCCGTGTGGGCAACGCTGTCGAGCGCGCCTTCGACAACTCCCTGCTGGCTGACGATCTTCACCAAGTCCAGCGCGAGCAGGTTGCGCAGCACCCGGGAAGTCATCGAATGCTTGCGTCCTCCCTGGCTGGTAAACATAAACAACGTGCCCAAGGGACTCACCCATGTCAGTTCTGCGCGCAGCCACTGCAGGTCCACGAGCAAATCAATCCAGTCGCCCAGATCGAGTTCTATTTTCGCGTTCAGTTCCGTCTGGGTGCTAAGCCGGCTGCCTTCAGGCTCCAGCAGGATGGCGCCATCCCACGACGGGGCCGGATCATCTTGGTCCTCCATGAAGCCGGAGTTTTGAACCTCGGACGGCGCCAGCCACAAGGGCATCGGGTCAGAGTTTTCGACAAATAGTTTGCCCATCAAATGGCTGGATTTTGCAGGCTCCGATGGCAGGCCGGACACCGCCTTGAGTGCGGCACGGTGGACCAGCATGAGTTCATCGAAAAACGGACGAGACTGCTCGGCCGGAAAATCGATGGACAGCAGTCCTTCTCTGAGCGACTCAAGCAGCTTCGGGATCAACGCGAGGAGTCGTTTGCGGTGCCTGCTCGCCTGCTCGACATTCAAGCTCCAGAGGATGTCGTCGAGCGTCATGCTGAATGTCGACAGGCTGCTGGCGTAATTTTTTCCCAGCACGGCCAGCCGCTCCTGAGCCAGGACCTGCGACCAAGGGCCCGTGAGGAAGGCGGTGATGATCCTGTTGTCATCGATAAAGTCAGGGCGAACCCTGATTTCGGTGGCGATCTTGACAGCCACCGAATTACGTTGTTCGGCCTGAAGCAAAGCCTGGACCGCAAGGCGTTGCGTCTTTCGGTTTTCCGGGGTGTTGCGCCCTTGCCTGCGTTCAAAGCTTTGCAGCAAGCGGGCAAAATCCTCGGAATCGCTGAAAGCCTCGTCTGCAAGCATTGCGGCGACTTCGCGCAGGTGCTGTAAAAACTCCGGAAAGCCCGCTGCATTTTCGCTCGCATACCCCAGGCTGGTGCGCGTGATGGCTTGCAGCAGCCTTCTGGCGGGATGACTTTTGTCGCTGAAAAACCGGGGGTCCTTCACCGCCAGCCGCAAAAATGCCGGTTCAGCATTCGAGATCATTTGCCGCACCGGCTCCAGCAATCGCTCATCTGCGGCCATCTGCTCGATCATCAGTCCGACCACCTCAATCGCCAGTGACTGGCCCAGTGTCTTCGCATCGGTCTTGAGCCGTGCACGAAGGTTTGCCACCGGTGCGGCAGGAGAGGGCCGGGTCAATTTCATCTTGGCGGAAACCAGGCCCAGTTCTTCCAGCTCGGTCAATGCATCGAGCGCAGCAGGGACCGTATGCGAAAAATCCTGCTGGGCAAGCTCTTCAATGCCGAACTCGGAAAAGGAGGTGGCTTCATGGTCAGAATCGTCATAATCCCCCACCAGCAAGTGGTGCAGGTGGTCCAGCGTGAGCAATGGTTTGCGCACCGCAGGCACGGAAAAATTTTCCTGCGCAGGCGTGAAGTTTTGACTGTTGGCCTCTCCGGACAATGAAGGGGCAGGAGCTGCTTCAAAAGTTTTTCTAGGCGGCCACGCGCTTGCCGTCCTCTCCTGTGGAAGCCCCATGACCCCATAGGCTGCGGGAGCGATCCCCTGGCCTGCGAGGAGATCGTTCAGCAGCACATACAAGGCCTCAAGTTCCTCACCCATGAGCCGGGCGCCATCGAGCAGCCAGTAAGCGCGTGTCTGCGCTGACGCAGGAAGGGACTGGAGCAATTCCATCAAGGCCAGTGCCATGATTTCCGGGCGCAGGGGATTGCTGTCGGTCTTGACCACCAGCAATCCCTGCGCCGTGCTCAGCCGCGCCGAGAAACTGGCCAGCCCGGCCTCGCAGCCCAGTTTGACCAACTGGTGCATGCGTGCGTTTTCCACGGCTTGCTGGACCTGGCTGTCGCCCATCAGTTCGAGATCGTCAAAGCTGACCGATGACAGCGAGCGACCGGAAGCCACAGACTTTTTGCTGGCACTTTTGGTGCTGGCGTCGGCAGCGATGGCCTTTTTCAATCGTTCTGCAAACCCTTGTTCAATGCCAAGGCGGTTTTTCTTGAGGACCGTGATGGCGTCCTGGAGCTGATGCCGTTCCCAGGAATCGGCAACGCCCGTGGCACGCTCGTGCATGGCATCCGCAAGCTTGGTGGTCCAACGGTCAATCAAAAAAGGCGCCTGCCTGAGGACTTCGTCAACACACGACTGAAAGACCGCACTGGGCGCTGGTAATGGGTGGGTCATGGCTTGGCTACCTCACTTCAGACAACAATTCACAAATCAAATCAGTGGCTCCAGACAACATGCTGTTGTGTTGGGCACAGGTCAAACGGGAAATTCCATGCCCAGGGCCTTCCAGCCAGAGTGCCCCAATTTTTCAAGCGTCCGGATGTTTTCTTCAAAAATGGCTTCTGCATTAGGAAATGTCTGCACGGCCCGTTCTATGCTTTCCTCGCGTAGCAGATGGATGATTGCAAACGGTGCGCGGTTGGTGTAGTTGCCGATGTCGTCCGCTTCGGTGCCATCAAACTGGAACCTTGGATGAAAGCTGGCCAGTTGCACCACGCCTTCAAGTTCATGCTCGTCTAGCACGCCTTCGGCAATTTCCATGAAATCATTGAAATCCAGAAAATCGTCAAACAGCGTCGGATGGATCAGCAGCGTCGTGTCCAGTTCGTCGGCAGGCGTGTTGACCAGCCGGTCCAGTTCGCTGTCGAGTTCTTCCAGCAGGTCGTCGGCATGGCGCGCCTGGCTCACCACCAGGCGAACCTGGTTCTTGACATACACCGCCTTGGCAAACGGGCAAAGGTTCAGGCCGATCACGGCTTTTTCAAGCCAGTGGCGGGTTTGCTGCAGGACCTCGTCGTCGGTCATGCAACCTCCTCTTCTATAGAGTCAGACCGCAGCGCGAAGGCAAACCCAGCCAGGGTTACGGAACTGGCTTTGCTGGACCGTGGGGGCATGACTCGCCGTGGGGGCCTCAATGGATACCCTTGAAGCGCATGCGCTTGGGTTTGGCGCCCTCCTCGCCAAGCCGCTTCTTCTTGTCGGCTTCGTATTCCTGGTAATTGCCGTCAAAAAAGGTCCATTGGCTGTCGCCTTCGGCCGCCAGGATATGGGTGGCAATGCGGTCCAAAAACCAGCGGTCATGGCTGATGACCATGATGGAGCCGGCGAACTCCAGCAGCGCGTCTTCCAGCGCGCGCAGGGTTTCCACGTCCAGGTCGTTTGATGGCTCGTCAAGCATCAGCACGTTGCCGCCGGCAATCAGGGTCTTGGCCAGGTGCAGGCGTCCGCGTTCGCCACCTGACAGCGTGCCGACACGCTTTTGCTGGTCGCCGCCGTTGAAGTTGAAGCGGCCCGCATAGGCACGGCTGGGCATCTGGAACTTGCCGACATTCAGGATGTCCAGGCCGCCCGAGATGTCTTCCCAGACAGTTTTTTCATTCGCCAGGTCGTCCCGGTTCTGGTCCACGAAGGCCATGCGCACGGTCGAGCCGATCACGACTTCGCCGCTGTCCGGCTTTTCCTTGCCGGCGATCAGCTTGAACAATGTCGACTTACCCGCGCCGTTCGGGCCGATGATGCCGACAATGGCGCCCGCCGGAACGGTGAAGCTCAGGTTGTCGATCAGCACCCGGTCGCCAAACGATTTGGTGACGTTGTGGAACTCGATCACCTGGCTGCCCAGCCGCTCGGCCACGGGAATGAAAATCTCGTTGGTCTCGACGCGTTTTTGGTACTCGAAATCGGACAGTTCCTCGAAGCGCGCCAGCCGCGACTTGCTCTTGGCCTGACGCGCCTTGGGGTTCTGGCGCGACCATTCGAGTTCCTTTTTCAGCGCCTTGGCCCGGGCTTCCTCGCCCTTTTGCTCCAGCGCCAGGCGGTCACCCTTCTGGCTCAACCAGGAGCTGTAATTGCCCTTCCACGGAATGCCGTGGCCGCGGTCCAGTTCCAGAATCCATTCGGCGGCATTGTCCAGGAAGTAGCGGTCATGGGTGATGGCGACGACAGTGCCAGGGTAGCGCTGTAAAAACTGCTCCAGCCAGTCCACCGATTCGGCGTCCAGGTGGTTGGTGGGTTCGTCCAGCAGCAGCATGTCGGGCTTGGACAGCAGCATGCTGCACAGGGCGACGCGGCGCTTTTCACCGCCCGACAGCAGGCCGATCTTGGCATCCCAGGGCGGCAGGCGCAGCGCGTCGGCGGCAATTTCAAGCTGGTGCTCGGAATCGGTGCCGGCCGTGGCAATGATGGCCTCCAGCCGGGCCTGTTCGGTGGCCAGTGCATCGAAGTCGGCATCCGGCTCGCCATAGGCGACATACACCGCCTCCAGCTGCGCCTTGGCGGCAAACACCGCACCCATGCTGGCTTCGACGCTTTCGCGCACCGTGTGCTCGGGGTCAAGCTTGGGTTCCTGCGGCAGGTAGCCGATGTTCAGGCCCGGCATCGGCGTGGCTTCGCCTTCGATTTCCCGGTCCAGCCCGGCCATGATCTTGAGCCGGGTTGTCTTGCCGGAGCCCATGACGCCCAGCACACCGATCTTGGCGCCCGGGAAAAAGCTCAGCGACACGTCTTTGAGAATCTGTCGTTTGGGCGGCACGATTTTGCCGACCTTGTTCATGGTGAATACGTACTGGGCCATCAGATCACTTTGTTAAATAAAAACGAATAAAAATAAATTGCAGGACCGCCAGTTGGCAATTGAATGCCGGATTGCGCGGGCTGGGCGGCATGCCTGAGTGCGCAATTAGAGGCGGAATTCAGGCGTTGATCCGTTGATTATCGTTCCGTGCAACAATACCGCAGTCGCAGGGTTCCAGTTGCCTTCGACATTCGGACACATCCAGGGTCAGGTTTAGCAACCCAGCTGCGATGTTTTTCAGCCCGGCTCCATGATCCCATCTGCCTATGACTGGCGGGTTGCCTTTACACCAAGGTGCCCAACAGGCCGATCAAGAAGCGCCCCAGCGGTGCACTATTCCATGAAATTTGAAGAATTGAACCTGGCCCCGGCCATCCTGAAGGCCGTGCTTGAGCAGGGCTACGACACCCCCACCCCGATCCAGGCACAGGCGATTCCCGCCGTGCTTGCCGGCAGTGACCTGTTGGGCGGCGCCCAGACCGGTACCGGCAAAACCGCTGCTTTCACCCTGCCGATGCTGCAGCGCCTGTCAAGCGAGCCCCGCCTGACCAACCGGCGCGGCGTCAACGCAGTGCGCGCCCTGATCATGACGCCAACGCGCGAACTGGCCGCGCAGGTCGAGGAAAGCGTTCGCACCTATGGCAAATACCTCGACCTCACCTCGATGGTGATGTTCGGCGGTGTCGGCATGGGCGCACAGATTGAAAAACTCCGCCGTGGCGTGGACATTCTGGTCGCCACGCCCGGCCGCCTGCTCGACCATGCGGGCCAGGGCACGCTGGACCTGAGCCAGGTGCAGATTCTGGTGCTCGATGAAGCCGACCGCATGCTCGACATGGGTTTCATCCACGACATCAAGAAAGTGCTGGCGCTGGTGCCCAAGCAGAAGCAGACGCTGCTGTTCAGCGCCACCTTCAGCGACGAAATCCGCGAACTGACCAACAGCCTGCTGCGCAACCCGGTGTCCATCCAGGTCACGCCGCGCAACACCACGGTGCAGCGCATCACGCAGACCATTCACCCGGTCGGCCGCAGCAAGAAGAAAGCGCTGCTGACGCACATCATCAACGAGCACAACTGGAGCCAGGTGCTGGTGTTCACGCGCACCAAGTTCGGCGCCAATAACGTCGCCGAGCACCTGACCAAGGCCGGCATTCCCGCCATGGCGCTGCATGGCAACAAGAGCCAGACGGCCCGCACGCAGGCGTTGCAAGGCTTCAAGGATGGCAACATCCGCGCACTGGTGGCGACTGACATTGCCGCTCGCGGCATTGACATTGACGAGTTGCCGCATGTCGTGAACTACGAAATCCCGAACGTCAGCGAAGACTATGTCCACCGCATCGGCCGCACTGGCCGCGCCGGCAACAGCGGCGAAGCCGTCAGCCTGGTGTGCCTGGACGAAGAAGGCTTCATGCAGGACATCGAGCGCTTCACCAAGCAGAACATCGAAAAAGTCATGGTTCCCGGCTTTGAAGCCGAGCCCGGTGAACGCGCCGAGCCGCTGGCGATGGGCCGCCAGACCATCTGGGGCGGCCTGGGCAAACCCCCAAGCCGTGACGTGATGCAGGCCGCCGCCAAGGCCGCCCGCAGCGAAATGATGACGCGCATCCGTGACACCAAAGGCGCCCAGCCTGCACGCGGCGGCAATGCCGGCCCAGCCGGACGCGCCCCCCGTGCCCCTGCCGGCAACAGCGCAGGCGCTGGCCGTGGCGGCAATGGTGGCGGCTTCGGCGGCAACGGTGGCGGCAATGCCGACCGCCGTGGACCAGCCCAGCCGCGCCAGAACGCCGGCTACCCACAAGGCGGCCAGCCGTCTTTCAGCCAGCCAAGAAGCGCGCATGCCCCGGCTCCGCGCCAGCGTGACCACGAGCCGCGCAACGACTTTGACAACCAGCAGCCGGCCAGCCATGCCTCTTCGGGCTTCCCGTCTTCCGGCCAGCCCAGCGGCAACCGCAACAACTTCCGTGGCGGTCCGCGCTCCGGCGGCGGCGGTGCTCGTGGCCCAGGCGGCCGCAGCAACGGTCCCCGCCGCTCAGGCGGTCCGGGCTCGTTCAGCGGCCGTTAAACAGGTTTTGACGGCGGACTGATTTAAAAAATCATTCGCCGTCCGGCATGTATCGCCCGGCAACTCTTTGGGTTTGCCGGGCGATTTTCTTTGGCGATGAAAATTTAAAAGAAAAAGGCCTGTTGCGCACTACCCGCAAGCGACACCAGCTATCAAAAAAATAGCGTCATGAAATTTGGCGCCAGCACAAGTCTGGCGACATGGCCGCTTCATGCTGTGAATAGCGAGCCAG
>JBBSRS010000004.1:0-23851 GCA_038242795.1 Burkholderiales bacterium | reverse complement strand
GCCAAAGCAGGGCGGCCAGGTCATGCGCACCAATACTTTGGGCACATTGCCTTTGCGTCCCAATTTCAGGGCGCTCACCCGCCGGGCCTTGTCCTGACAAACTTGAGCCGTTCAACCATCCCAACTTTTCAGGAGCCCTGCATGACCACGCCGCCAACCTTGATCCTCCACCATTACCCGTCTTCGCCCTTCTCGGAAAAAGTCCGGCTGATGCTGGGCTACAAGAACATTCCCTGGAAATCGGTGGTCATTCCCATGGTGAGCCCCAAGCCCGACCTGCTTGCCCTGACCGGCGGCTACCGCAAGACGCCGGTGCTGCAGATTGGCGCCGACATCTACTGCGACACCGCGCTGATCGCCGACGTCCTGGAGCATATCGAGCCGCTGCCCACGCTGTACCCCGAGCCCAGCAAGGGCATGGCCCGCACCCTGGCGCAATGGGCAGACACGACGCTGTTCTGGACTTCGATGGCGTACAACCTGCAGCCCAGGGGAATCGCCCAGTTGTTCGAGCACGCTCCGCCTGAATCAGCCCAGGCATTTGCCCAGGACCGCAAGGCGATGGGCGGTGGCATGGCCCGCCAGCGCCCGCAGGATGCCGCCGCCGCGTACCGGTCGTATCTGCGCCGCCTGTCCGACATGCTCGACGACCGGCCTTTCCTGCTGGGCGACATGCCGTGCATCACTGACTTTGCGATGTACCACCCGCTGTGGTTCACACGGGTGCGCACCTCGGTACTCGCCGGACTGCTTGATGCCACGCCGGCGGTGCCGGAATGGATGGACCGCATGGCGGCGATTGGCCATGGCGCCATGGAAAAATCGAGTGCGCAGGAAGCCATCGCGGCTGCCGCTGCGTCCACACCCTCGGCCTTGCACGACAGTGTTTTTCTGGACGAGCATGGCATTGCATTGGGGAGCAAGGTACAGGTCTGTGCCGAGACTTTCGGCCAGGAACCCACCCAGGGCGAACTGGTGGCGGCCACCCGGATGCATTACACGCTGCGCCGCACCGATGAACGGGCTGGTGTGGTGCATGTGCATTTCCCGCGCATTGGTTACTCGCTCAAGGCTGCCGAGTCGGCATGAGCGGCATTGAGTGGCGGTGTCTGGCGTTCGATCAGCTGAGCGCTGCTGAGCTTTATGCCGTGCTTCAGTTGCGCAGTGAAGTGTTTGTGGTCGAGCAGGCCTGCATTTTTCAGGACATGGATGGCGCCGACGCGCAGGCCATGCATCTGCTGGGCAGCTTGCAAGGCCGCCTGGTGGCGTATGCGCGCTGCCTTGATGCGGGCCACAAGTTTGTTGAAGCCAGCATTGGCCGCGTGGCCACCGGGACAGTTGTGCGTGGCACCGGAGCAGGGCATGTGCTGATGGAACAGGCCATGGCCTGCCTGTTCCAGGCCTGGGGAACCCAAGCGATCAGGATTGGCGCACAGGCACATTTGGAATCTTTTTACGGCCAGCATGGCTTTCACAAGGCCGGGCCGGTTTACCTCGAAGACAACATTGCCCATGTCGAAATGTTGCGCAGCATTTAATTTTCAAGGAGTTGCAGATGATCACGAATTTCAAGGGCAAGACAGCCGTGCTGACCGGCGCCGGGTCAGGCTTTGGCCTCGAATGCGCCCGCATTGGTGCAAAAATGGGCATGAACCTGGTGCTGGTCGATGTGCAGCAAGACGCGCTGGAAGAAGCCAGCGCCGAACTCACGGCGGCCGGTGCAGAGGTGCTTTCCTTCAGGCTTGACGTAGCCAGTGCAGAACAGATGCAGGCCATGAGCGAGGCGGTGTTCGAGCGATTTGGCGCACCGAATTTTGTCTTCAACAACGCTGGCGTCGGATCGGGCGGACTGGTCTGGGAAACCACTGTCAAGGACTGGGAATGGGTTTTGGGTGTGAATCTGTGGGGCGTGGTTCACGGCGTTCGGCTGTTCACCCCCATGATGCTGGCGGCTGCCGCCAAAGACCCGTCATGGCAGGGGCATATCGTCAATACCGCCAGCATGGCAGGGCTGCTCAATCCCCCCAACATGGGCGTTTACAACGTCAGCAAGCATGCCGTGGTCTCCTTGAGCGAAACTCTTTACCAGGACTTGCGCCTGGTGACTGATCAAATCGGCGCCAGCGTGCTGTGCCCATACTTTGTGCCCACCGGCATCAGCCACAGCCACCGCAACCGTCCCATTGGTCTGGAGACTGAAAAACCCACGCGAAGCCAGTTGATTGGGCAGGCCATGACCGACAAGGCCGTGGGATCTGGCAAGGTGACGGCGGCTGAAGTCGCGCAAAAAGTCTTCGACGCCATGGCGGCTGACCAGTTCTACATCTTCAGCCATCCCAGGGCACTGGGTAATGTGCAGAGCCGCATGGAGTGCATCCTGCAGCAGACCCAACCGACAGATCCGTTTGGAGAGCGGCCCGAGATCGGGCGTGATCTGATGGCGGCGTTGCGGGCTGGCTGACAGGCATTTTCAGTTCCGGCAGACACGAAACTTTATTCAGCAAATGCTGTAAAAAGGGGTGGCAAAGCCCCGTCCTTGGCCGACTCCATGCCCAATTCAGGCAAGTCGGAGCCACCATGAACTTTGTGACGATCGCAAGTCAACGATTGACGCAGGGCTTGCGACTAGTCCATTGATCACAGTCATCATGGTAGTTTTAATCACTTTTTTTCCTGCATGCCTGGGAAACAAAATGACATGATTTCATTTTCACTTCTCGCTGCGTCTGTTCCTGAAAAACAGATTTCAAAATTGCAAAGATGGTGAACTGGACCGTCAGGACAAAGCCTTGAAGCTGAAAAAATACCACCTATTTGCTTGGCGCTAGCGCGTGTGAGTGGATATTTGGCGCCATTCACCGGCTGCGCTGATGTTCCAGTTTCATTAAAACCACGATTTCAACCAGTCACCTCAATCGGTTAACTGGTTTTTTGTAACTCTGAAATTCTTTAAAGCTCATCCTTATTCTGCAATCATGCGAGATAGCGCATTTTTGCCAGGTTTGTGGCCGCTTGAATACGTGAGTTTTTGTGAGAAATTTCCGTAACTATACGTAATTAGCACCTTTGGCTGATAGCCTTTCGTCTTGTTTTAGGTATCAATACACTCTTCACTGTAAGTTTGAGAAGTTAATGAGTAACAATTTTCCAAAAAATCATCCGTAAAAGTCAGTAAGCTGACAGCCAGTTGTCACATGCTTTAACAATGCTCCGGAAGCGAAAGGCAAAAAGAAAATCATGGAAATTCGTAACGAATCACAAGTCGCCTCAGACTTTTTGATAAAAAATACTGCTATGTCGTCCAGCCACCATTTGGCACCTCACAGCGGTCTGCCCTCAATGTGGCCTGGGTTTTTAACTGGTCAGGCGGAACAACCCGTTCGTGTACTGCTGATTGACGACGATCCGCATATGAGCCGTGTCATTGCTCATGAATTACTCGCCGATCTGCGAATCAACCTGCTCGGGCAGGGAAGCAGTGTCAAGGAAGGTCGCCGCCTGATCAGCCAAAACGAGTTCGACGTGATGCTGGTTGACCTCAATTTGGGTGACGGTACTGGTTTTGCGCTCATTGAGTACATGAAGACCGTGCGTCCTTTGGCTGAAGCAATTGTCATCTCGGCCATGGAAGACGAACAGCATGCCTTGCATGCGTTCGAGCTGGGTGCCACAGGCTACTTGGTGAAAAACTCATGGTTCGGAAATTTTCCGCAAGCTGTTCTCCAGGTCGTCAACGGTGGTGCGTCGATCACCCCCAACCTGGCGCGTCGGTTGCTCAACAAATTTGAACAGCCTCAGGCCCAGACGCAAGCGATCCAGGAAAGCAAAAACAAGGAAAAGCTGTCCGAGCGCGAAAAGCAGGTTCTTAAACTGGTTGCGTCAGGCTACACAAGCACCGAAATTGGCTCCCGCCTGATCATCAGCGCGCAAACCGTCAACACCCATATCAAAAACATTTACCGCAAGCTCAACGTTCGCACCCGAGCCCAAGCGGTGAGCTTTGCAGCAAGTCGCGGTTTGTTTTAGAGTGTTTCAACGCAGCGTCATGCTTGCATTTCGTTGATAACCAAGGTCTCGATTTTGCGCGATTCGAAGGTTTCTACGCAACGCCAGTCTTTGGCTTGGAAATTTTAAAAAGTTTCTTTGTCGAGCCACGAACAGCTTGGTCATTGACTCTTCTTGAACCATGCAACGATGGCCTTTTTGCAGCGCAGAGGTCAGACGCGAAATCAGCTTGTAAGGCCTGATGCCGCATCGATACCCTTTATCGACAGCAGTGTTCAGGCGACCCCAATTTGTCTTGAAAAGCCAGTCATTCCTGAGTAAAAGTTCATTCGAAGGCATTTGCACTCGATACAAATACCCACCCAAGAATTTCCTAGAAAAGAACGCGGCTGCGAATGGTTCCTTGAACATTTGCCAGTTTGGCAAGGGCCATGTCGGAGTGCCCCGCATCGATATCAATGACCACATAACCGACTGCATCGTTGGTCTGCAGGTACTGCGCCGCGATGTTGATGTGGTTGTCGGAAAAAACACGGTTGATTTCTGACAAAACACCGGGAACATTGCGGTGAATGTGCAAGAGACGATGCTTTCCTGGGTGCGCTGGCAAAGCCACTTCCGGGAAATTGACAGAAGATGTCGAAGTACCGTTGTCGCTGTATTTCACCAGTTTTTCGGCGACTTCGATGCCAATGTTGGCTTGTGCTTCCATCGTCGAACCGCCAACGTGCGGCGTCAGGATGACATTGTCCAGTCCGCGCAAAGGCGACTCGAACATGTCCTTGTTGCTTCGCGGCTCGACAGGAAAAACATCAATCGCAGCACCCAGCACTTTTTTCTGTCGCAATGCCTCAGCTAGCGCTTCAATCACAACCACCGTTCCGCGCGAGGCATTGATCAGCACGCTGCCGGGTTTCATTTGAGCAATTTGTGCGGCGCCCATCATCCACTGGGTTGACTGTGTTTCGGGAACATGCAGGGTAACGACATCGGCTTGCACCAGTAAATCCTTAAGGTTTCCCACCTGATGTGCGTTACCCAGAGGCAGTTTGGTTACAACATCGAAAAACACCACGCGCATGCCAAGTCCCTCGGCCAATACGGACAGTTGCGTGCCAATCGAACCGTAACCCACAATGCCCAGTGTCTTGCCGCGAATTTCATAAGCATTTTCTGCAGACTTGAGCCAGCCGCCCCGGTGTGCGACAGCACTTTTTTCAGGTACGCCGCGCAACAGCAAGATGGCTTCGGCCAGGACCAGTTCAGCGACCGACCGGGTATTGGAGAAGGGTGCATTGAACACAGCTATGCCGCGTTCGCGTGCGGCTTTCAGATCGACCTGGTTGGTACCAATGCAAAAGCAGCCGACTGCTGCAAGTTTTGACGCATGAGAAAACACATCCGCAGTCAGTTGTGTGCGCGATCGGATACCGACGAAATGAACATCGGCGATCTTTCGTTTGAGTTCATCGTCAGGCAAAGCACCGGTCAGGCTCTCAATCTGCGTATAGCCTGCAGCCTTCAACACATCAACAGCCGAACCATGGATGCCTTCCAGCAAAAGAAATTTAATTTTATTTTTATCAGTCGAGGTTTTGATCATGAAATATTCCGCTTGAGTAATGAGTGCAAACGACAGTATGAATCGTTGTGCAATCCAAGGTTGAGCTGTACACGCTTGACCCCGCTGATTATCGGACGGCTCAACAAGTTGGTGCTTGCCCGATTGCAGATCCTCAAATGTTCAGGTCACGCCGTCGTAAAAACTTTGCTGACGAACGAAGTCATCAGCAAAAGCCTCTAAATTTGACGCTATAATTTGAGGCTAGATTCCTCAATAGCTCAGTTGGTAGAGCGCCGGACTGTTAATCCGTAGGTCCCTGGTTCGAGCCCAGGTTGAGGAGCCAAACAAGCCTTATGGGCATTCAAAACCTGCTATTTTAAAAATAGCAGGTTTTTTTTGGTTTCGATGTTTGTAGAAAGACGAACGCAGAGGATTTTGGCTGTTTTTTTGAGATTTGCCATCAACAAACTTGCAACGTGTCTAGGTTGAAAAATGTTGTCCGTAGGGGTCTATGGGATAAAAAAAACCCTTTCCATCCTCATCGGGGCTGCGTCTGCCGAGATGGCATGTACATGAGGAGGTAGCTGTAGCTTGATGACTTTTGAAGGCCTGTACCAGCATCCTTCCATGCAAACACAGTGACAACAACGTCGATGCCGTGTTCAAGCGATGGCTGTACATCAAATTTGCCGAGCCTCTAATTTCGATCGTTGCCAAGCTGCAAGTGATGTTTTTTGCGATGAACTTGAGCATTGAAACCTGAAATGTCCAGAGCAGTTTGCTCTGGAACACAGACAGGCATGAAAACTTCAGGTGCTGTAAACCACTTTGTGCATCCAGGTCAATTCAAACTGCCAGAACCGCCTCTGATTCAACCACAGGCGTCGATGTCCGGATCAGGTGGTCAAAGGCGCTCAATGCTGCCTTGGCGCCATCACCGGCTGCAATGATGATCTGCTTGAAGGGAACCGTGGTGGCATCGCCTGCTGCAAAAACGCCTGGGACTGAGGTCTGGCCCCTGGCGTCAACCACGATCTCGCCATGCTTTGAAAGTTCAACCGTTCCCTTGAGCCAGTCCGTGTTGGGAATCAAGCCGATCTGGATAAATACGCCTTCCAGTTCAACCTTGTGCAATTCACCGGTTGAGCGGTCTCTGTAAACCAAACCGTTGACTTTCTGGCTGTCACCCGTGATTTCAGTCGTCTGGGCATGCGCGAAGACGGTGACATTGTTCAGGCTGAGCAACTTGCGCTGCAACACCGCATCGGCGCGCAGCACACTGTCAAATTCGATCAAGGTGACATGTCCAACAATCCCTGCCAGATCAATGGCCGCCTCGACGCCGGAATTGCCGCCACCGATGACCGCCACCCGCTTTCCCTTGAACAGGGGACCATCGCAGTGCGGGCAATAGGCAACGCCCTTGTTTTTGTATTCGTGCTCGCCTGGCACGTTGATATTGCGCCAACGTGCGCCCGTAGAAATGATGACTGATCTGGCTTGAAGGGATGCGCCGCTTTCGAGCTGAATCTCCACCATGTTTTTGTCGGGACCAGCGAATGGAACCAGTGCCTTGGCACGCTGCAGGTTCATGATGTCGACCTCGTAATCACGCACATGCTGCTCAAGGGCGACTGCAAACTGCGGGCCTTCGGTGTGCTGCACCGAAATGAAATTTTCGATGCCCAGGGTGTCAAGTACCTGACCGCCAAAATGTTCCGACACCACGCCCGTGCGGATGCCTTTGCGCGCGGCGTAAACCGCTGCCGCAGCACCAGCGGGGCCACCACCAACGATGAGCACATCGAACGGCGCCTTGGCCGCGATTTTCCTTGCTTCGCGCTCTATACCGCTGGTGTCGATCTTGGCCAGTATTTCTTCCAGACTGATGCGGCCCTGGCTGAACTCGGTCCCGTTGAGATACACGGTGGGCACCGCCATGATCTGCCGCTCCTTGACCTCATCCTGAAACAGGGCACCGTCAACCATGGTGTTGGTGATTCGAGGGTTCTGAACAGCCATCAGGTTGAGCGCCTGCACGACATCTGGGCAACTGTGGCAGGTCAACGAAACATAAATTTCGAACTTGAAGTCACCATCCAGGGCGCGAATTTGTTCCAGGATGGCTTCCTCCACCTTGGGCGGATAGCCGCCAATTTGCAACAGCGCCAGTATCAGTGAGGTGAACTCGTGGCCCATTGGCAGGCCGGCGAAACGCGGACCGTGGTTTTCGCCTGGACGATTAATGGAAAACGACGGCTTGCGATGGTTGTCGCTAGAACTTTCGCTGACCTTGACGAGTGGCGACACATCGCTGATATCTTTGAGCAGTGACTGCAACTCGCTCGACGCCTTGCTGTCGTCAAGCGAGGCAACGATTTCGATTGGCGCAGTGGCGCGTTCGAGATAGCTTTTCAGCTGGGCTTTTGTGCTGGCGTCGAGCATGGTGGAGTAACCTTCAAATGAAATTAGGGACAAAAAAACCCGGGTGCTGTTGCGCCCGGGTTGTGGCGCAAGCGCAGGTGTTTAGATCTTGCCGACCAGATCAAACGAAGGCTTCAGCGTTTCAGCGCCTTCGGTCCACTTGGCGGGGCAGACTTCACCGGGGTGGGCCGCCACGTATTGGGCAGCCTTCACACGGCGCAGCAGTTCTGCAGCGTCGCGGCCAATTCCGTTGTCGTGCACTTCGATGGTTTTGATCTTGCCTTCAGGGTCAATCACGAAGGTGCCACGGTAGGCCAAGCCAGCGTCTTCGCCTTCTTCAATCATGACCTGGAACGCACGGGTCAGCTTGCCGCTTGGGTCACCGATCAGCGGGTACTGGACCTTGCCAATGGTTTCCGAGGTGTCATGCCAGGCCTTGTGGGTGAAGTGGGTGTCAGTGGACACGCCGTAGACTTCAACGCCCAGCTTTTGAAATTCAGCATAGTTGTCGGCCAGGTCGCCCAGTTCAGTCGGGCAAACAAAGGTGAAATCAGCCGGGTAGAACACCACGACAGACCATTTGCCCTTGAAGTTGTCATTGCTGACAGGAACAAACTTGCCATTGTGGTACGCAGTGGCTTTGAACGGGATGATTTCGGTATTGATCAGGGACATGGCTTGCTTCCTTGGGGTGGGTTAAAAATCTGAATGAGACGATAGTTTAAGGCTCATGAATAAATAAATAAAATAGTTTTTTTCTATCCAATGAATTGGTGATGCCTATTTCGTGATCGAAGCGTTTCACGTGGTTCTTTTGGGGTGCCAAGCGCAGCCGCACAAGAATTCCGAGTTTTTATGCAAAAAAGGCTCTTTGCGTAACACCTGCGGGCATAAGCAGCTATTTAAATGATAGTGATGCCACCATCCAAAAATGCAAGATCCGAAAATCAGTATTCCAGACGTTCCGGCTTGATTTCCTGCAGGATCGTGGTCGCAATTTCTTCGATGGATTTGGTTGTGGTGGACAACCAGCGAATTCCTTCGCGCCGCATCATGGCCTCGGCCTCATGAATCTCATGGCGGCAATTGGCCAGGCTGGAATAGGTTGAATTGGGCCGCCGTTCATTGCGTATCTCGCTCAGGCGCTCCGGGTTGATCGTCAGGCCAAAGATCTTTTTCCGATGGGGCCCCAGCGCTGGGGGCAACTGTCGACGGTCAAAGTCTTCTGGAATCAACGGGTAGTTTGACGCTTTCAGGCCGTACTGCATGGCCAGGTACAAAGTCGTCGGGGTTTTGCCGCTGCGGCTGACACCGACCAGGATCACGTCGGATCCGGCCAGGTCGCGGTGGCTCTGGCCGTCGTCGTGCGCCAGCGAGAAATTGATCGCTTCGATCCGGTCGTCATACGCCTTGCTCTTGGACGCATCTGAAAAGCGGCCCACCCGATGGTTCGACTTGATGCCCAGTTCGCTTTCCAGAGGGGCGACAAACATGCCAAACATGTCCAGCAGCATGCCGTTGCATTGCGCCTTGATGACGGCCAGGATGTTCATGTTCACCAGTGTGGTGAAAACGATGGGTCGCTTGCCCTCCAGTTCGCCGATATGGTTGATGTGCCGGATCGCCTGATGGGCCTTGTCGACAGTGTCGATGAAGGGCAGGCGGACATGGCGAGGATCAATCTCGAACTGGGCCAGGATGGCATTTCCAAAGGTTTCCGCCGTGATGCCTGTGCCGTCGGAGATGAAAAACACGGTGCGATTGGACATGATGCTCGATTCAGGCAGATGAAAAACGAAGGTACGGGGCTGGATGACAGCCCCCTACAATCGGGTCAATTATCCAGTTTATGGTTCAGTGCGCCACTTTAGCCCTTAAAAAGAACAAACAGGTTGAAGGCTGCACTGCACTGGTATCGCCAATTTTTAACCTCCCGGAGTATTTTTATGTCTAACCTGTTTGATGCAAACGCCTTGGTTGTGCCGTTTGAAAACCTGAGGATGACCGATGTCGATTCGGTCGGCGGCAAGAATGCCAGCCTGGGCGAAATGATCTCGCAACTGCCCACGGGTCCGCAGGGTGTGCAGGTGCCGACCGGCTTTGCCACCACGGCACATGCTTTTCGCGAGTTTCTGGCCTACGCCGGGCTTGATAAAAAAATCAATGCCGTGCTTGACGCACTTGATACCGAAGATGTGCGGGCGCTGGCCGAAGCCGGTGCGAAGATTCGTCAAATGGTCGAAGCACAACCTTTCCCTCCAGAATTCGAGCAGGCGGTGCGAAACGGTTTTGCGAGCCTGAGCGCAGGCAATCCGCAGGCCAGTTTTGCCGTGCGTTCGTCGGCCACGGCGGAAGACCTGCCCGATGCATCCTTTGCCGGCCAGCAGGAAACATTTTTGAACGTGGTCGGCATTGAGGATGTGCTGCACAAGATGAAAGAGGTGTTTGCTTCCCTCTACAACGACCGCGCCATCAGCTACCGTGTCCACCAGGGTTTTGCCCATGCGGATGTGGCCCTTTCTGCCGGCGTGCAGCGCATGGTCCGCAGTGACCTGGGCGCTGCCGGGGTCATGTTCACCATCGACACCGAAAGCGGATTCGAGGATGTGGTGTTCATCACCTCCAGTTACGGCCTGGGTGAAACGGTGGTGCAGGGCGCTGTGAACCCGGACGAGTTTTATGTCCACAAGCCCATGCTCAATGCGGGAAACCGTGCGGTCATTCGCCGCAACCTGGGCTCCAAGCTGCTGCAGATGGAGTTCACCACGGCAGAAGAGAAAAAAACCGGCGGCAAACTGGTCAAGACCACCGATGTGCCAATTGAAATGCGCAATCGCTTTTCGTTGACCGACGACGATGTCGAGCAACTGGCGCGCTATGCGGTGATCATTGAAAACCATTACGGTCGCCCCATGGACATTGAATGGGGCAAGGATGGCACTGACGGCGAGTTGTACATCTTGCAGGCACGTCCGGAAACCGTGAAAAGCCAGGCCAAGGGTAAGGCTGAGCAGCGCTACAAGCTCAAGGGAACAGGCACTGTGCTGGCCGAGGGCCGCGCGATTGGCCAGAAAATAGGCACCGGCCCCGTTCGTATCGTGTATGACATCAAGGACATGGACCAGGTTCGCCCAGGCGACATACTGGTGACCGACATGACCGACCCGAACTGGGAGCCGGTGATGAAACGCGCCAGCGCCATTGTCACCAACCGCGGTGGGCGTACCTGCCACGCGGCGATCATCGCGCGTGAACTGGGCATTCCGGCTGTCGTGGGCTGCGGCGACGCCACCGGGCAACTCAAGGACGGCATGCTGGTGACGGTAAGCTGCGCTGAAGGCGACACCGGCATCATCTACGACGGCTTGCTGGAAACCGAAATCACGGAAGTCGAGCGAGGCGAGATGCCACCCATCGACATCAAGATCATGATGAATGTGGGCAACCCACAACTGGCGTTTGACTTTTGCCAGATTCCCAATCAGGGCGTGGGCCTGGCCCGGCTTGAGTTTGTGATCAACAACAACATTGGCGTGCATCCCAAGGCTATTCTTGACTACCCGAATGTGGATTCGGATCTGAAAAAAGCGGTGGAAAGCGTGGCAAGGGGCCACGCGTCGCCCCGCGCGTTTTACGTTGACAAGGTGGCAGAAGGCATCGCCACCATTGGCGCGGCGTTCTGGCCCAAGCCGGTCATTGTCCGGCTGTCAGACTTTAAATCCAACGAATACCGCAAACTGATCGGCGGCTCACGCTACGAGCCTGAAGAAGAAAATCCAATGCTGGGTTTTCGCGGTGCAGCACGTTACATCAGCACCGATTTCCGTGAAGCCTTTGCCATGGAGTGCGAAGCCTTGAGGCGGGTTCGCAATGACATGGGGCTGACGAATGTTGAGGTCATGGTGCCGTTTGTCCGTACCCTGGGACAGGCCAGGGCCGTGACGGAATTGCTGGCCGAACATGGCCTCAAGCGTGGCGAAAAAGGCCTTCGGATCATCATGATGTGCGAAGTCCCGAGCAACGCGGTGCTTGCCGACCAGTTCCTGGAGTTTTTTGATGGTTTCTCCATTGGTTCCAACGACCTCACGCAATTGACGCTGGGTCTGGACCGCGACTCGGGCCTGGAGATTCTGGCCAAGGACTTTGACGAGCGCGACCCCGCTGTCAAGGCTTTGCTCAGCCTGGCTATTTCAGCATGCAAGCGGCAAGGCAAATATGTGGGTATTTGCGGCCAGGGACCCAGCGATCATGCGGACTTCGCCCAATGGCTCAAGGAGCAGGGAATTGGTTCCATCTCGTTGAACCCTGATACCGTGATCGAGACCTGGAAGCGTCTGGCTGGTTGATTTGCGTAACCCGGCTCAAAAGTAAAAAGGCTATGACAACTGCGTCAGGTGTTGTCAACAGCTTACTTCGTCAGATGACAATCGGCATGTCGCCACACCTTTTGGGCCTGCCATGTTGACGGTTGTCACTGCCTTCAAGCTGATTGCGGAAATTGCACTCCTTGCATTGTGCGGGCAATGGCTGCTCGGTTGGCTCACGGGCGCCAGCCGCAATGGCAATCCTTTTTACGCATTCCTGCGGTTGCTGGGGCGTCCCTGGATTGGAGTGGCTCGCTGGCTTTCGCCCAAAGTGGTGCTGGATCGCCATCTGCCGTTGGTTGCTTTTTTGCTTTTGATGTTAGTTTGGGGTGCAGCAAGCCTTGTGAAGGTTGGCATCTGCCTGCAGATGGGTGTCAATCTATGCAAGTGAAGCATGGACTCAGGGCGCATCTTGTCTGCCTTTTTTTAAAAACGCAGGCGGTGGCATTGCTGGCGTTTGGCAAGCACGCCAAGGCATTGGCACGGTTCGAGCGTATTTTGGAATTTTTTCCTTTGGACTGTCACACGCTTGCCAGCCGCGCCCATGTGCTGGTGCAACTGAAGCGGCTGGATGAATCGGTTTTGACGCTTCAACAGCTCACCGGAATGGCAGGTTCGGCGGTGCAATTGGGAACAGCCTGGTTTAATCTGGCTTATGTGCTTCAGCAGAAAGGCGCTGATGACCAGGCTTGTCCTGCTTTCGAAAATGCCGTCGCGCATTGTCCAGAAATGGACCAGGCCTGGTATGGACTTGGGCTGGCATTGATTCGGCAGGGCAGGCTGCGGGAGGCCAGACATGCGCTGAAAAAGGCGACGAATCTTCAGCCCATGGCGCCCCATGGCTGGTATCGGCTGGCACATGTTGACATGGCACTCGGGGCGCCGGACGATGCGCTCCGGGTTGTTGATCACCTGCGCCAGTTTGAACCGAAAGTGGGTGCGCAACTCGAACGCGACATTGAACTCTATGGTCGTGCGGCAAACCTTGAACAAAATGGATTGGTGCATGGCAATGCCTCTTGACTTGCACCGTCGTTACTGGCGAAAAACACTTTGGATGACGTCGGTGCTGTTGATCATCTGGTTTATCACCACCTTTGGGGTTGTTTATTTTGCGCGGTTTCTGACCTTCACCTTCTTTGGCTGGCCGTTCAGCTTCTGGATGGGTGCGCAAGGCTCATTGCTGATCTATTGCGTGATGGTCGGGTTTTATGCCTGGTACATGAACAAGCTTGACGCAAAACATGGCCTTGAAAGCAAGGGCGACTGAACGTGAAGGGGCTGTTGGGTCACCGTGAAGGATCTTCGCGTTCGAAAAAAAGCTTCAAATCCCAATTGCACCGCATATATTTATGCTTCACGCTCGGCGTGGTCATTTACGTCTTGCTGCTCGGAGGGCTTGAACGTTTGGGCATGCCGCACACCTGGATCGGCCTGACGTTCTTGTTGTCAACCATTGCCTTGTATGCAGGCATTGGCATGCTGACCCGGACCACCGATGCAACTGAATATTACGTGGCCGGGCGACGCGTCCCCGCCATTTACAACGGCATGGCGATAGGTGCCGACTGGATGTCTGCGGCTTCCTTTCTCGGTCTGGCAGGCACTCTTTACCTGACGGGTTACAGCGGGCTTGCATTCCTCATGGGATGGACCGGCGGCTATTGTCTGGTGGCGCTGGTGCTGGCGCCTTACCTGAGAAAGTTCGGCCAGTTCACGATTCCGGATTTTCTCGGTGAACGTTATGGCGGTCATCTGCCACGGTTCATAGGACTGGCCGCAGCCATACTTTGCTCGTTTACCTACTTGGTCGCCCAGATTTACGGCGTGGGACTGATCACTTCCTATCTCACCGGCATTGCTTTTGAGTTGGGCATCTTTTTGGGAGTCGGCGGGATTCTGGTGTGTTCATTCCTGGGAGGAATGCGCGCCGTGACGTGGACGCAGGTGGCGCAATACATCATCTTGTTGATTGCCTACCTGATTCCAGTGGTCTGGCTATCGGTCAAGCAGACCGGTATTCCTGTTCCCCAGGCAATTTATGGTTACCAACTCGAGAAAGTGACGGCCAAGGAAAAAGAGTTGCTTGTCGATCCCAAAGAACTGGAGGTTCGCGCCATTTACCGCCAGCGCGCCGAAGCTTTGGCTGAAAAGATGAAGAATCCGGCGAAAGCCATGGTTGCCGACAAGCTGGCGGCCACCCAAAAGGTGGCTGCGCTCAAGGCCGGCAATGCGTCAGTGGCTGATATTTCTGCGGCGGGCAAGGCATTGGCGGCTTTGCCAAGAGATGAAGAAGCGGCGCTTCGTGAATGGTCTGTTTCCCAGGCAGCAGACGAAATCAAAAGCCAGCCCTTGAACGGCATGCCTGCCCATGCAGCGCAATTTTTGGGTGATCCTGAAGGCACGCCACAGCAACAAGCTCTCTACGACCTGTCAAGGCGCAATTTCCTGGCTTTGGTTTTTTGCCTGATGGTTGGGACATCGGCCTTGCCGCACATCCTGATGCGTTACTACACCGTCCCCAGTGTTCGCGAAGCGCGGCAATCGGTGACCTGGTCTTTGTTCTTCGTTTTTCTTCTGTACTGCACCGCACCCGCGCTGGCCGTGCTGGTGAAATACGAAATTTTTACCGTATTGGTCGGAACGCCATTTGACCAGTTGCCGGCATGGGTTCACGAGTGGAACAAGGTCGATCCGTCACTGCTCTCGGTGGTCGATGTGAACAAGGACAACCTTCTGCAGCTCAACGAGATGACGATAGGCGGCGATATTGTGGTGCTGCTCACGCCCGAACTGGCGGGGTTGCCCTACGTTGTTTCAGCACTGGTTGCCGCAGGTGGGCTGGCTGCTGCGCTGTCCACTGCTGATGGACTGCTCCTGGTCATTGCCAATGCATTGGGACATGACCTGTACTACAAGATGATCGACCCGAATGCTTCGACTGTCAGCCGTGTCACGCTGTCCAAAATTTTACTGCTTGTGATGGCCCTGCTCGCTGCCTATGTGGCCGCCCAGAAACCTGCCGATATGCTGTTCCTGGTTTCTGCGGCTTTTTCCTTTGCCGCGGCCTCTTTCTTTCCGGCGCTCAGCATCGGTATTTTCTGGAAACGCGCCACGGGCACGGCAGCGACCCTCGGAATGATGGCCGGTCTGGGCGTCACGACCTACTACATGGTGGTGAATCAACCCTGGTTACGCACTACCTTGGGCATCAGTTCGCCCGTTCAGCTCTGGTGGGGAATCGACCCCATAGCAGCCGGTCTGTTTGGCGTGCCGGTTGGTTTTGCCGTGATCATATTGGTCAGCCTGGTCACCAAACCGCCCAATCAGGACATTCAGGCTCTGGTGGACTACATCCGCTACCCGGATTTGAAAGTTCATGATCGATCCTTTGCTGCATCAGCCGTCCGTCAGGACAAAGCCGTGACGAAGCAGATGCCCGACGGGCTATAATCATGGGCTTCGCCTTGCTGCACCCAAAACCATTCAGGTTCGACGCTGGGGCAGCTTAAATCAACCAAAAGGAGAGTTATGCGTCATTACGAGATCGTCTTGCTGATCCATCCGGATCAAAGCGAGCAAGTCCCCGCCATGCTGGAACGCTACAAGGGCATGATCACTGCCGGCGGTGGCACTGTGCACCGCGTTGAAGATTGGGGCCGCCGCCAGTTGGTGTACTTGATCCAGAAATTGGCCAAAGCCCATTACCTGTGCATCAACATCGAAGCCAGCCAGGCTGTGATGGAAGAAATTGAACACGCGTTCAAGTTCAACGATGCCGTGTTGCGCCACCTGACCGTTGTGAAGAAAAAGGCTGAAACCGGCCCGTCCCTCATGATGCGCAACGTCGAAAGAGAAGAAGCACGCAAAACCCAACAGCAGGAATTTGCAGCCTAACTCGCTTCACGCTGCTGAACGCTTCGCTGTTGCGCAAGTGAACCTGCAGTGAACCACGTTGATTTGATTGCGGGTATCGCCGAGCTAAGTCCTCTGCGCTATACCCCAGCTGGGATTCCTGCCATCAACTTCATTCTCGAACACGAGTCTGAAATTTTTGAGGCAGGGGTGAACAGACAGGTCAAGTTGACAATCAGGGCTGTTGCTTTTGGAGCGCTGGCTGAACAAGCCGTCAAGCTTCCCTTGAGCAAGTCTTTCAGGTTCATCGGATTTCTGATCAATGCGCGCACCAGCAAAGGCGTTGTTTTTCATCTTCAAGCTCTTCACCCGATCCTTCAGGCAGAGCAAGTACTGAACCCCATTTAAGGAGTCCATCATGGCCGGACCAAAACGTTTTAACAAAGACAAGCGCCCCAAGCGCAACACCCAATCCCTGCTGTTCAAGCGCAAGCGCTTTTGCCGCTTCACAGCCGCCGGTGTCGAAGAAATCGACTACAAAGATATCGACACCCTGCGTGATTTCGTGTCTGAAAATGGAAAAATCATTCCCGCACGCCTGACTGGTACCCGCGCGATTTTCCAGCGTCAGATCAATACCGCTGTCAAGCGCGCTCGCTTCCTCGCGATGCTGCCATACAGCGACCAGCACAAGAGCCTCTAAGGAGATACGACCATGCAAATTATTCTGCTCGACAAAGTCGTGAACCTGGGCAATCTGGGTGATGTCGTCAAAGTCAAAGACGGCTACGCACGCAACTTCCTGATCCCTTTCGGCCGCGCCCGTCGCGCCACCGCAGCGGCTATCAAGGAATTCGAGGTCAAACGTGCCGAGCTTGAAAAAGCCGCTGCGGCCAAACTGGCTGAAATGCAGACCCAAGGCGAAAAGCTCGGCGGTACCACCGTCAAGCTGACGCAAAAAGCCGGTGTCGATGGCCGCCTGTTTGGCTCCGTCACCAATGCAGACATTGCGCAGGAAGTGACGAAGCAGGGTTTTGTGGTTTCCAAATCGCAAATTCGCCTGCCCAATGGCGCAATCAAGACGGTTGGCGACCACCTGGTCAATGTCGCCTTGCACACTGACGTCGTGGTCGACATCACTGTGACGGTTTACGGCGAAACTGCCTAAACAGCGATCGCCTGATCCGCCTTGAAAAGCCGCTCTTCGGAGCGGCTTTTTTCTTGGAAAAACCATGCGATGGCTGCGGAGTGACGCAATGTTGGAATTGCTTGTGCACAACCTCCGCCCAGATTTCCACCTGATTTCCCCAGCTTGTCCACACGCTTGTCCCGTGCTTTTCAAGGCTTACGGCGTACCATTCAGCCTTCCCAAGGAATTCCATGTCTGCCGTACTTTCCCCTTTTTCCGATTCCGCCTACAGCGCTGACCGCCAGATTGCCCAACTCAGAATTCCACCGCATTCCATTGAAGGCGAATCGAGTGTCCTGGGGGGGCTTTTACTGGACAACAGCGCCTGGGACCGTGTTGGCGATCTTCTGGCGGACCAGGATTTCTACCGCCATGAACATCAGCTTATTTATGGCGCCATCGGCTGGCTTGTCAATTCTTCCAAGCCGGCCGACATCATTACTGTCTTCGAACGTCTGCAAAGTCTGGGGAAACATGAAGAAATAGGCGGCTTGAGTTATCTGAACGCACTGGCGCAGTACGTGCCGAGCGCCAGCAATATCAGGCGTTACGCCGAAATTGTTCGGGAACGTTCGATTCTGCGAAAACTGGTGGCCGCCTCGGACGAAATTGCGACCAACGCTTTCAATCCACAAGGCAAGCCCGTCACGGTCATTCTTGACGAGGCAGAGCAAAAAATCCTGAACATCGGCGAGCAGGGCGGCCGGTCACAGCAGGGCTTTCAGAGCATGGACACGCTGGTGGTGGACCTGCTGGACCGGGTCACCGAGATGTCTGAAAACCCGAACGACATCACCGGTGTACCCACTGGGTTTGTGGATCTGGACCGGATGACGTCGGGATTCCAGGCAGGCGACCTGATCATTCTTGCTGCCCGTCCGTCCATGGGCAAAACTGCCCTTGCCATCAATATTGCGGAACACGTTGCGTTGCATGAAGGACTGCCGGTTGCTGTTTTCTCGATGGAAATGGGCGCTTCCCAACTGGCCGTGCGCATCGTTGGCTCGATTGGCCGGATAGACCAGACCCATTTGCGCACCGGTGCCTTGACTGATGAGGAATGGCCGCGCCTGACGGAAGCCATTGAAAAGCTCAGAACCATTTCGCTGCACATTGACGAAACCGCTGGCCTGACGGTCAGTGAGCTGCGTGCCAATGCCAGGCGCCTGGCCCGGCAGTGCGGAAAACTGGGTTTGATCGTGGTGGATTACCTGCAGCTCATGAGTGTGTCGAGCGGCATGGCGGATGAAAATCGGGCAACTGCCGTGGGAGAGATTTCACGCGGTTTGAAAATGCTGGCCAAAGAACTCCAGTGCCCGGTGATTGCGCTGTCACAACTGAGCCGAGGGGTGGAGTCACGAACCGACAAACGGCCGATGATGAGCGATCTGCGCGAGTCGGGCGCGATTGAGCAGGATGCCGACATCATCATGTTCATCTACCGGGACGAGTACTACACCAAGGAAGCCTGCAAGGAACCAGGTGTGGCGGAAGTGATCATCAGCAAGCAGCGCAATGGCCCGACTGGAACTGTCAAGCTGGCGTTCATCAACCGGATCACCAAATTCGAAAGCCTTGCCCACAACGCCGGAGATTTTTAAGAAAAAACCTGCTTTGCGCTTTACGCATAAGCAAAGTTTGCTACATATTTGATAGTACTTCGTAGTACTTGCAGTCAAAGCATCGACTTTGGTGAGCAACTCAAGAATCGATGCAATGCAACATCACACGCTTATTCGAGATCCTCCATGGCCAGCATGTGGTATTTCTGGGCATACGAAAAAGGGAATCCGCGAACCACTGTCATCAACTGTTCTGCATCTTCATCGGAAGGTGCGCTGACCATCAAGGCATGGTGTCCTTTACGCGCCAGGTTGATGTATTTGTTCACCGTGGCGCCCTCGGTCCCGACGGAAGGCAGCTCGACTGTCGAGTCGCCATCTATCCTGCCGATTTCACGCAGTATCACCGGAGGGGTCAGGAACATCACCTCTTCCTTGCTGAACCCGGCCTGTTCGATTTTCTGGGCTGCCGTTTCGGCATTTTCAGCATCGGGGAACATGACAAATGCGTATCCCGTGGGATAGAAAACGTCTTGAATCGTCGTCATTTTGGGATTCATCAAAAATGGTTGCACTGCATTTCTCCTTGGTTGGCTGCCATTACGTCACATCTTGAAAACCCTGTCTGTAGGCCAGCCTGCTCGGTGAAAGAGGGAAAATTCCCTGCGCCCCTTGCATCGCCTGAAAAAACGACGCAAGGGTGTGGGCGAGCGCCAGGGCGCTCAAGGCAACTCCTCGGACTTCAGCGACGGCTCGGACATGACACGAGCAATGCCCGCAAGATCACTCACGAGCCGGTTTGCAAAATAGCTGCTTCGGGTATCAGGTTCCAGCGCCGCAATGGCCAGATTGGCCAGGGGCTGGTTCAAAGGAACGTAGTAGCTTCCCATCGCGGCATCAATGACCCCACGCACCAGTGAAACCTCGATCCCTGATACGGCCTGGCCATTGGCCTTGGAATCTGGACCGACCGGCTGCGGACTTCCCGCTCGCTGTTTTATGCGGTAAATATCGCCCAGCATGGCACTTGGCTCCAGCACTTCAAGAACCTTGACACCCTGCAGGCGCAAGCGTTTAACGGCTTCCCTGGACGCGCCGGACAGCCAGTAGCCACATGGCCTGACGCGCGACTTGAGGGTTCTGAGCGCCAGTGCCGATTCCCAGTCCACCGTCACGCTCTTGTCGGCTCCTGTCGCTGGATCAAGCATCTGGAGGTCGTACTGCGCAGGCGTATTGGCAACCAAGATCGCCGCCTGTCCCTTGCAGGCAAGGCCGGCAACCTCCTTGTCGAGGTAGGGACGCAACTGACTCAGTTCCCGGGCTCTCTGGGCGGTGCTGCCCAGGATGCTTGTGATGCCAGTGACATGGGTATGCACGCGCCGCTGGAGATGCAAACGACCAAGGCCTGCTCCGCGCGAGTTGATCGCTACGCTGACGGCATTTTTGAGGCCTTCCACATTGCGGGTCGTGACCGGTTCGGGTCCGCCCATGAGAACTGTCCGGTCGGCGGTGTCGGGGGAAGTGCTGTGGTTCCAGTCGCTGGTCAGGCCCTGCCCCTTGAGCGCGGCGAGCAAGGGGCGGCGGTACCATTCCTCGTCTGCTCTGGTCAAAAACTCTGGCAAATTGGCGGCGGTGGAGTACTGCAGTAGTGCATCGAACTTTTGAACGGCACCGAACTTTTGCTGGTAAACATCGGACACTGCGTATTCACCCGCATCCACCACCACGGTGGGCTGATAGTCGCGGCTCAGCCTTGCCAACGCTTGGGCCTCCGGTGTGTTGAGGAGCAAATGATCACGTGCAATGTCCTGGCCATCGGTGGCGAGGGCTTCACCCCGGGTCGCGCCATCCAAGTTGACACGCGGAACGATCACAACGTTGATGCGCTCAAGCAGTGGTTGCAACAGGCCCTGCGCGAGTTCCCGGGCTATCACGAGCAGGGCTTCGCTTGCAGCAGGCTCATCGCCATGCTGCTGTCCGATCAGCAACACGGTGGGTTTGCCCGTTGCCAAAAGACTGGCCGGGTCAGTGCCTGTCCCGCGAGTGAGTACCAACGCTTCCAAAGGTTGGCCTTGCTGAGAGGCACCTATCTGCATCAGGGCAGCCTTGACGCCTGCCGAGCGGGACAAGGCGCTTGCCTGATCACGCAGCCAGTCGTGGATCTCGGTCTGCGTGGTGAAGTTTGTCCGGCCCCCTTGAAGTCCTGGGGTGCCGTACACCATGGTCGGTGCTGTGAAACGTGCAGCGACTGCCGGACCATAAGGAGGCAGGGCTTCGACCGGCACAGCGGGAATGAGCATGGGCGCAGTCACTGGTGACGTCTCCACCACCACTCCCGGAGCCACCGCAATGGGTGCAGGACCGGCGATTGGCGGTGCACCCGAGCGTGGCAGTTCAGGAACCCATGGCGGTAACTGAACGGAGGTGCAAGCGGACAGGAAAACGAGCGAAGCGGTCATGGCCAGCGTTGCCGGAAATTTGCAGGCCGGTGCGTGATCACGGGTCGAGTGTGGCGAAAAGATTGTCATGGCGGTCATCCTTTGGACGGGGGTGTGGACCATGGGTCGGGCGTGGGGGGCGGAATTTTGCAAGCGACGATATTACCTTGCAGCGCTTTTACAACGAGGCTTCTTTCATTCTTCCTGGCAGGTCGATAGACAAAGTCGTCAAACCGCTTGCGCCGGCCTGGGCAGCTTTCAGGGAAAATGGGGCAATGTCAATTCTTGTTTCTACCGACTCTGTAACCCCTGCCACTTCTCCGTGGCGAATGAGCGTGGCCCCCATGATGGACTGGACGGACAGGCATTGCCGTTATTTTCACCGTTTGCTGTCCCGGCATGCGTTGTTGTATACCGAAATGGTGACGACCGGCGCGCTGATTCATGGCGATGCTGGCAGGCACCTGCGCTTCGATGCCGAGGAGCACCCGGTGGCGCTGCAACTTGGCGGCAGTGAACCGAGTGATCTGGAGAAATGTGCCCGGCTGGGCGAAGCGTGGGGTTACCGCGAAATCAATCTGAATTGCGGCTGTCCCAGTGAACGGGTGCAGCGGGGCGCGTTTGGCGCTTCCCTGATGGCTGATCCGAAACTGGTGGCTGACTGCGTCAAGGCCATGGTCGATGCGGTGGATGTTCCTGTCACCGTGAAACACCGAATTGGAATCGACAAAGATGAATCCTACGGGTTCGTGCGCGATTTTGTTGGCACCGTCAGCCAGGCAGGCTGCAACACTTTCATCGTGCATGCCCGCAATGCCTGGTTAAAGGGCTTGAGTCCCAAGGAAAACCGTGAAGTGCCACCGCTGCGTTACGAAGTGGTGCACCGCCTGAAAAATGAGTTTCCAGACCTCACGATTTGCATCAACGGCGGTGTGACCACCCATGCAGAAGTGAGTGCGCAATTGCTTGAAGTTGACGGTGTGATGATCGGCCGTGAGGCTTACCACAACCCCTGGTGGCTGACCTCCTGGGATGCCGATTTTTTTGGTGCTGGCGATCCCCTCAAGTCCCGTGAGCAGGTTGAAATACGGATGTGCGACTACATGGTGCGTGAAGCCACTGCGAATGGCACTTCTTTCAGCGCCATCGCCCGCCACATGCTCGGTTTGCGCCATGGTTTGCCGGGGTCGCGCCGCTGGCGCCAGGTGTGGAGCGACCACAAACTCAAAGCGCTTGATCCACACACAGTCATGGCCCTGGCCCACGACGACATGCGAAACAGTGCGTGACATTCGGGGTTAGCCACCGAAGTAGCTACGCTAAACAGTTTTGCGGGTTCATGGTTGAGCGAATTGATGACGTGAAAACTTGTCTTAAACAAGTAATCTGCTTTTTAAATAACCTTGAATACACCTTTCGGGCAGGGAAAATTGTAGAGTTGGGCTGTTGAGGTTGAGGTTTTAGACACCACGTCACCAAGTGCAGCTTGCCAAAGGAGGTTTTATGGATATCGTCCGTAATTTTCTAACGCGTTACGAGCAAACACGTGAAGAAGAGTTGTCTCTTGAGGAGTACCTCGACCTTTGTAAAAGCAACCCAATGGTCTATGCCACTGCGGCCGAGCGCATGCTCGCAGCCATCGGTGAGCCGGAAGTGTTTGACACGCACAGGGATCAGAGGCTTTCGCGTATTTTTGGCAACAAGGTCATCAAGATCTACCCGGCATTTCGGGATTTTTATGGCCTGGAAGATCCCATCGAACAAGTGGTGTCGTATTTTCGCCATGCGGCACAGGGACTGGAGGAAAAGAAGCAAATTCTTTATCTGCTGGGTCCGGTGGGAGGCGGTAAGTCATCAATTGCCGAACGTCTCAAACAATTGATGGAGCAGGTGCCTCTGTACGCGCTGAAGAATTCACCGGTCAACGAGTCGCCGCTTGGCCTGTTCAACAACACCGAAGACATTCCCGTCCTTGAAAGCCAGTACGGGATTGCGCCGCGCTATCTGCAGCGCGTCATGTCTCCCTGGGCGGTCAAACGCCTCGAAGAGTATGGCGGCGACATCCGAAAATTCCGCGTCGTCAAGCGGTTTCCTTCGATTCTGAAGCAGTGTGCCATTGCCAAGACGGAGCCAGGCGACGAGAACAACCAGGACATCTCGACGCTGGTGGGCAAGATTGACATTCGCAAGCTGGAGTTGTTTGCCCAGGACGATCCGGATGCCTACAGCTATTCAGGCGGCTTGTGCCTGGCCAACCAGGGTCTGCTGGAGTTTGTCGAGATGTTCAAGGCGCCCATCAAGGTGTTGCATCCCCTGCTGACCGCCACCCAGGAGGCGAACTTCAAGGGTACCGAGGGCTTTGGAGCGATTCCGTTTGACGGCATCGTGATGGCGCATTCGAACGAAAGCGAATGGAAAGCCTTCCGCAACAACAAGAACAACGAAGCCTT
>JBBSRS010000003.1:0-26172 GCA_038242795.1 Burkholderiales bacterium | reverse complement strand
GGGCGGTGGCAAAGCCCGCCAGCAACGCGGCACCCGAACTGATGGAAAATTTTCTGCGTGTCAGCGTCATGGCTTAAATTTCTACAAGTTGTATTTAATTCATACGACTGTATCAAAAAGCATTTTTAGCACGCGTCATGTCACCTGGCCGGGCGAAGCCGGCATCAGGGTTTCCCGGGCAAAAGGCCGCCAACGCCGGCCAATCGCTATAAAGTTCGGCCATGCCTTCAAATTCGATCCCAATCCATGCGGCGACCCCAGCAACCCATGCGCCGCAACCGGCCAGCCGGCTGGTGCGCGGTGCCTGCCCGCACGACTGCCCGGACACCTGCTCGCTGGTCACCACCGTGGAAAACGGCGTGGCCGCGCGTGTGCAGGGCAACCCCGACCACCCACAGACCGGTGGCGTCCTGTGCACAAAGGTCTCGCGCTACACCGAGCGCACCTACCACGCCGAGCGCCTGCTGAGCCCGCTGCGGCGTGTCGGCCCCAAGGGCAGCGGCCGTTTCGAACCGGTCAGCTGGGACACCGCCCTGGACGAGATCGCCGGACGCTTGGCAACGATTGCCACGCGAAACCCTGAAGCCATCGTGCCCTACAGCTTTTGCGGCACCATGGGCCAGGTGCAGGGCGAAGCGATGGCCGGGCGGTTCTTCAACCGGCTGGGCGCGTCGCTGCTGGACCGCACCATCTGCGCGGCGGCTGGCGCCGAAGGCTTGACGCAGACGCTGGGCGGCAAGGTCGGCATGCGGGTGGAGTTCTTTGCGGAATCAAAACTGATCATCATCTGGGGCAGCAATTCGATTGGCAGCAACCTGCACTTCTGGCGTTATGCGCAACGCGCCAAGCGAAACGGTGCCAAGCTGATCTGCATCGACCCGCGCCTGAGTGAAACCGCCGAAAAATGCCATGAGCACATCGCCCTGCTGCCGGGCACCGACGCCGCCCTGGCGCTGGCGCTGATGCACGAGTTGGTCACCCATGACTGGCTCGACCACGACTACATCGCCCGTTACACGCGGGGCTGGCCGGCGCTGCGCGCGCGCGCGCTGCAGTGGAGCCCCGAGCGCGCCGCCGGTGTGTGCGGCGTGCCGGCCGAGCAGATCCGCTCGCTGGCGCGCGACTATGGCCAGTGTTTTCTGGACAAACAGCCGGCGGCCATCCGCCTGAACTACGGCATGCAGCGGGTGCGTGGCGGCGGCAATGCCACCCGCGCCGTGGCGTGTCTGCCTGCGCTGATCGGCGCATGGCGGCACCGGGCCGGCGGCCTGCTGATGAGCAGTTCGGCCGTGTTTCCGGTGGACCGGGCGGCCCTGCAACGCCCTGACCTGCTGGCCGGGCGCACGCCGCGCACCGTCAACATGGTCACCATCGGCGACGATCTGCTGCGCCCGAGCTCGCCCGCCTTTGGCCCGAAGATCGAGGCCCTGATCGTCTACAACAGCAACCCGGTGGCGGTGGCGCCCGACTCCGGCCAGGTGGTGCGGGGTTTCGCGCGGGACGACCTGTTCACTGTCGTGCTGGAGCAGTTCCAGACCGACACCGCCGACCAGGCCGATTACATCTTGCCGGCCACGACCCAGCTGGAACACTGGGACGTGCACGCCACCTATGGCCACACCGACGTGCTGCTCAACCGCCCGGCGATTGCGCCGCTGGGGGACAGCAAGCCCAACACACAGATCTTTCGCGAGCTCGCCGCGCGCATGGGCTTTACCGACCCGTGCTTTCTGGACGACGACGAAACGCTGTGCCGCGCGGCGTTTGGCAACCAGGTGGATTTCCAGACGCTGCTGGACCAGGGCTTTGCCACCTTGCCGCTGCCGGACGCGCCGTTTGCCGAGGGCGGTTTTCCCACGCCGTCGGGCCAGTGCGAGTTTTTCAGCGAACGGCTGGCCGCGCAGGGTCTGGACGGCGTGCCCGACCATGTGCCGAATTACGAAGCAGCGGGGTCGTCCAGCGACTTTCCCCTGGCGATGATCTCGCCACCGGCGCGCAACTTCATGAATTCGACCTACGTCAATGTCAAAACATTGCGCGCCATGGAGGGCGAACCGGTGCTGGAAATGCATCCGCACGATGCCGCCGCGCGCGGCATTGCCCATGGCAGCACGGTGCGGGTGTTCAATGCGCGCGGCGACTACCGGGTCAAGGCCGACGTCTCGCTGCGTGCCCGGCCCGGCGTGGTCAACGGCCTGGGCATCTGGTGGCGCAAGCTGGGCCTGGGCGGCACCAACGTGAACCAGCTGACCAGCCAGCACCTGACGGACCTGGGACGCGCACCGGTGTTCTACGACTGCCTGGTGCAGGTGCAGGCGGCCTGAGCGGCCACCCCTGACATGGCCTGGACCCGACGCAATAAAGTGCTGGCCGCCGGGCTGGCGCTGGCCAGCCTGACGGGCTGCGCAGACCTGGGCTACTACTGGCAGTCGGTCAACGGCCACCTGACGATGCTCCACGCGGCCCGCCCGGTGGACGACTGGCTGGGCGATGCGCAGACGCCGGCGCCGCTCAAAAACCGGCTGGCCCTGGCGCAGCGCATCCGCCGCTTTGCCGTGACCGAACTCGGGCTGCCCGACAACCCGAGCTACCAGCGCTATGCCGACCTGCACCGCAGCGCCGTCGTCTGGAACGTGGTGGCGGCGCCCGAGCTGTCACTGACGCTCAAGACCTGGTGTTTCCCGGTCGCCGGCTGCGTCGGCTACCGAGGGTATTTCAGCGAGGCCGAGGCCCGTGCGGAGGCGGACCGGCTGGCGGCGCAGGGACTCGAAACCAGCGTCTATGGCGTGCCGGCCTATTCCACGCTGGGCTGGATGAACTGGGCCGGTGGCGACCCGCTGCTGAGCACCTTCATTGGCTACCCGGACGGCGAACTGGCGCGGCTGGTGTTCCACGAGCTGGCGCACCAGGTGGCCTACGCGCCCGGCGACACCGGGTTCAACGAATCGTTCGCCACGGCCGTCGAGCGGCTGGGGGTGCAGCGCTGGCTGGACGCGCCTGCCGGCGGGGGCAGCGACGAAGCCCGCCAGGCCTACCAGCGCTTTGACGGGCGGCGCCGGCAGTTTCGGGCACTGGCGGCGTCGACACGTGAGGAATTGACCGCTATTTATGAACCAAACCAGCGCTCTGCGCACGACCCACAAGCGCAACTAGCTCTCAAAACGATAGCAATGCAGCATTTCAGGGAACAGTATGCGCAACTCCGGGCCACATGGAACGGGTATCCCGGCTACGACCCGTGGGTGGCGCGCGCCAACAATGCGTCCTTTGGCGCCCAGGCGGCCTATGACGAAGGCGTGCCGGCTTTCGAAGCCCTGTTCGACAGCGAAGGCCGCGACTGGCAACGCTTTTACGATGCCGTCAGGCGCCTGGCCGCGCTGCCCCGGGCCGAGCGGGATGCGCGCCTGAAAAGCGACTCCCCGCCCGCATGGGCCGAGATGCGGACACCCGGCCCGCTGCCGCTCAGGCCGTGACCGCCTGCCGGGGCAGCGTGAAGTAGAACGTCGCACCAAGCCCGGGCGTGGCGTCTGCCCACAGCCGGCCGCCGTGGCGCCGGATGACGCGGCTGACAGTGGCCAGGCCGATGCCGGAGCCGGGAAATTCCGAGGGCGTGTGCAGGCGCTCGAAGGGAACGAACAGCTTTTCGGCGTGGACCATGTCAAACCCGATCCCGTTGTCACGCACGAAAAACACCGGCTGCCCGGCCACATCGAGCTGCTGTCCGACGCTGATCAGGCCCTCGGCCTGCCGGACGCTGAACTTCCAGGCGTTGCCCAGCAGGTTTTCCATGACCACCCTGAGCAGCGTTTCATCCGCCTGGACCAGCAGGTTGTCTTCGACCTCCCTTTTGACCACGCGCTCGGGCTGGCGCACCTGCCACTCGTCCAGAATGCGGCGCGCCATGGCGGACAGATCGACCTGCTGGCAGCTCAGGTGGGTGCGCGTGACGCGCGCCATCGACAGCAGGTCTTCGATCAGGCCGCCCATTTGCGCCACGCCCTGCTGGATGCGGCCCAGGTAATGCCGGACCTTTTCATTGCTGTCTCCCGTCAGCTGCCGGGCCAGAAGGGCGCCAAAACCGTTGATGGTGCTCAGCGGCGCACGCAGATCGTGCGACACCGAATAGGAAAAGGCTTCAAGCTCTTCGTTGGACCGGCGCAGGGCCTCCTCGATCTGCTTGAACTCGGTCACATCGGCATCGATGCCGACCCAGAATGTCACGGCGCCCTGCTCGTCAAACACCGGCGAAGCGCGGTACGCCATGGTGTGCACGCTGCCGTCCCGGCACAGCCAGCGCCGAATGCCGGCAAAAGGCAGGTTACCGGCCTGGGCCAGGGTCCAGTTGTGCTTCAGTTCGGCGACGTCTTCGGGGTGGAGCACGGCAGTCCACTGCCATCCCGTCCAGTCCGGCAGCGTGCCGCCCATCAGGTCGAACCAGGCGTGGTTCAGGTAGGTGACCTGGCCGTTCAGGTCGGTGGTCCAGATGATCTGCGGCGCCTGCTCGGCCAGGGCGCGGAACAGGGCCTCCTGCTGCGCCAGCGCAGCCGTGCGTTCGGCGACCTTGCGCTCCAGACCGGTGTTGAGCTGGCTGACCATCTGCATCAGGCCGGCATTGGCGACCGCGATGGACGACAGTTGCGCCATCTCTGTCGCGACGTACTCGTCTTGCTGGGTGAAATTGCCCTCGTACTTGCCAGACAGCTGGAGGACGCCGATGTACCGGCCATCGCGGGCTGTCAGCGGCACGGCCAGCCAGCCGCGCATCATGCGGTTTCTGTCGGCAGGGCTGCCAACCTGGCACCAGCCGGGATGCGCTTGCACCTCGCCCTGTGTCAGGCGCACCGGACGGGTGTGGTTGGCGCCGTTGGTGAAGATGCGGCTGCCGTGGGTCAGCGGCAGTTCGCCGCGCACGTTCAGGTAGTCGCCAGACAGCGACAGCGCATGAACCGCCTGTGCCCAGTTGCCGTCAACAGCCAGGCTGACCTCGGCCTGGTGCGCGCCGACCACGCCGCGTGCCTGGTCCGCCAGCTCCTGCACCATGCCGTCGATCGTCAGGTGCAGCGTGATCGCCTGCGCGGCGTCGGCGGCACGCTGCAGGGTGAACAAATGGTCGCGCACCTCCGTCTCGGCCCTGACCCGTGCCGAGGTGTCCAGCGCCACCACGAAACATGCCGGCAAACCGCCAAACTGGATCGGCCGGGACACCACATCGGCGAAAAACTGCGAACCGTCCTTGCGTCGATGCGGGTACGACTCCTGCCGTTTCTTCACGGCGTCGGCCGCATCGCGGAGCAGGCACGCCGGTTCGGTGCCGTTGTAAATGTCGGACAGCGTCATCGCCATGAACTCGGCTTCCGAATAGCCATAGTCGTCAATGGCCGCCTGGTTGACCTTCAGCAGCTGGCCGCCGGCCTGGTCGAAAACCCACATCGGCAGCGGCGCCGAGGCAAACAGCGTGGCATAGCGCCTTTCGCTGTCCACCAGCGCCTGCTCGGCCTGCTTGCGCGCGGTGACGTCGCGCTGCACCGAAACCCAATGCGTGAACCAGCCTCTGGCGTCGGCGATAGGCACGATGTCGAGCTCGACCCAGAAAGGCTGTCCACTTTTGGTGTAGTTGATCAGCTCTGCCCGGACCGGCTGCCATTTTTTGAGGGCTGCACCGATACGGTCGAGTTCAGTCCGTTGCGTCAGCGGGCCCTGCAGCAGACGCGGCGATTTCCCCATCACCTCTTCGCGGCTGTAACCGGTGTGCCGCTCAAATGCGGCATTGACAAAAACGATGCGCGGCCCCGGCGCGCTCACCGGCTCGGCCTCGGTGATGACCACCACGTCGTTCAGGTGGGAAATGCTGGCCTCCAGCAAATGGAGTTGCGCCTGCGAGGCGTGCAGCGCGGTGATGTCCCGGAGAATGGCCGTGTACAGCTTGCCTTCTGGGGTATCGACCTGCGAGATCGAAACCTCGACCGGGAACTCGTCCCCGTTGGCCCGCAGCCCATAAATCACCGTGCTGAGACGCCCCATGCTCCGCGACGTCCTGCCCGTGGCGCCGAACTGCTCGAGTTGCACCACATGGTTGGGGCGAAAGCGTTGTGGCATCAACTTTTCGAGCGGCTGCTGCAGGATTTCCTGCCGTGACCAGCCGAACATCTTCTCGGCCGACCGGTTGAACAGGATGATCTTGTGCATCGCATTCACCGTGATGATGGCGTCCATGGCCGATTCCAGCACACCCGCCAGCAGGGAAGCGGTGATGGCAGGCGCCATCGACGGGCCTTCAGTCGTCATGGGCCAACCTTGACGGGGGGAAATCAATCATTGAAAAGGCTCCCGCGACCTGCGGGCCGCTTTGCATGTGTCCTTGGCGAAATGCCGCCAGCGTCGAAGACACAGGCCAGCCGGCCTGTGCGAACGTTGCGTCGAGGGGGTCTGTGGATGGCTGGTCGACGTCAAGTCTACAAAATCAACAGCAATGCAAAGCATTGAATCAAAGCGCTTTACGGATTCAACTTAACAGTTTCCATGAATATTTACATATTGGACGAATTCTACGTTTATGGCATGTCGAACCTTCCACGAGCCCTTGCCAACGTCCGGCGGGTTGGTCCGCCTGGCCCGGAGGGACGCTGGCTGTGGTCTGGCGCTGCGGTTTTATGATGCAGTCCAGCGGTCTGCCCGATTGCCCTGGTGGCAGGCGGCCGACCATCCTGACCCACACCCCCCGGAGAACCCCATGGCTGACATCCACATTGATCGCGCGCACACCCTGGGCCTGCCTGAAGCACGCCAGATCGCCGTCCAATGGGCCGAGCAGGCCAAAGCGAAATTTGGCATGGAATGCACCTACGAGGAAGGACCGACCCGCGACCTGGTCAGCTTCAGCCGGACCGGTGTCCACGGCACGCTGAGCGTGACCCAGGACGGTTTCGAACTGCAGGCGAAGCTCGGTTTTTTGCTCGGCGCCTTCAAGGAAAAAATAGAAGCCGAGATTGTCAGGAATCTGGATTCGCTGATGGCAACCAAAGCCGCCTGAACCGCCCCGCCCCGCCCCGCCATGCGTTACAACCTGGCCCGCTTTGACCTGGTGTCGATCCGCCTGGCAGTGGACTGCGCCCAGACCGGCAGCCTGACGGCCGCCGCGCGGGGCGCGCACCTGGCGCTGGGCGCGGCCAGCCGGCGCATTCGCGAACTGGAGGGTGCGCTGGGCGACACCCTGTTTGACCGCCATGCGCGCGGCCTGCAGCCGACCGCTGCCGGACGCGTCTTCGTCAAGCACGGACTCACGCTGCTGCAGACCATGGACCAGCTCGGCGCAGAACTCGCCGACCTGCGCCGGGGCACCGCACGCCACATCCACCTGTGTGCCAGCAGCGCGGCCATCAGCCAGTTCCTGCCGCCCTTGCTGGCGCGTTATGGCCAGTTGCATCCGCAGGTGCATATCGAGGTGGAAGAGCAGGTGTCCGACGCCGTGGCCGCCGCGCTGCGGGAACAGCGCACCGACGTCGCCGTGTTTGTCGAGGGACCGGCCAGCGACGGGCTGGACACGCGGTTGTTTCGCCATGACGAGCTGGTGCTGGTGCTGCCCGCCGGGCACCGGCTGGCCGGCTCGAAAACACCGCTGGCCTTTGCCGATGCGCTGGACGAAGAGTGGATCAGCCTGACGGCCGGCGCGGCCATGCTGCACCAGCAGCGACAGTCGGCGCTGGCCGCGAACCGGCCGTTCAAGCTGCGCATGCAGGTGCGCAGCTTTGATGCCGTGTGCCACATGGTGGCGTCAGGCCTGGGCATTGCCATCTTGCCCAGGGCGGCCTGCCTGCCCATCGTCAAGGCCATGAAAATCAGCTGGCGACGGCTGGCCGATCCGTGGGCACAACGCCGCCTGCTGGTGGCCTGTGCACAGGGGCAGGCCGATGCGGACATTTTGTCGTTGCTGAATTTCCTGGCCGAGCCTTCGCAAAATGCGAACGCCCGCATGAAAAAGGAAGAATAGACGGTGCGCTTGCGTGGCGGCACACTCGCCGCCATGCCCACCGAAGACCTTTCAGATTTCCCGCCCGCCCAAGGACCGCTGGCCGGCCTGAAGGTGCTGGAACTCGGCCAGCTGATTGCAGGCCCGTTCGCTGCCAAGACGCTGGCCGACTTTGGCGCCGACATCATCAAGGTCGAGACGCCGGGCACTGGCGACCCGCTGCGCAAATGGCGGCTGCTCAAGGACGGCACCTCGGTCTGGTGGCAGGTGCAGTCGCGCAACAAGCGCTCGGTGGCGCTGGACCTCAAGCAGCCTGCGGCGCAGGACATCGTGCGCCGGCTGGCCACCGAATCGGACGTGCTGATCGAGAACTTCCGCCCCGGCGCGATGGAGGGCTGGGGTTTGGGGCCCGACGCGCTGCTCCAGCTCAACCCGCGCCTGATCATGCTGCGCATCAGCGGCTACGGCCAGACCGGCCCCTACCGCGACAAGCCGGGCTTTGGCGTGGTCGCCGAGGCCATGAGCGGCCTGCGCCACCTGACCGCCGAACCGGGCCGGGTGCCGGTGCGCGTCGGCGTCAGCATCGGCGACACGCTCGCCGCGCTGCACGGCGTGATCGGCATCCTGCTGGCGCTGCAGGAGCGCCAGCGCTCGGGGCAGGGCCAGGTGATCGACGTGGCGCTGTACGAGGCGGTGTTCAACTGCATGGAAAGCCTGCTGCCCGAATACAGCGCGTTCGGTGCGGTGCGCGGCGCGGCCGGCAGCGCCCTGCCCGGCATTGCGCCGAGCAACGCCTACCGTTGCAAGGATGCGGGCTATGCGCTCATTGCGGGCAATGGCGACAGCATTTTCAAGCGATTGATGGCCACCATCGGCCGCCCTGAACTGGGCGCCGACCCCGCGCTGGCAGACAACGCCGGCCGCGTCGCCCAGGTGGAAAAAATCGACGCCGCCATCGGCCACTGGGCCGCCGAACGCACGGTGGACGAGGTGCTGGCGCTGCTGGACGCCGTCGCGGTGCCGGCTGGCCGCATCTACACCGTCGCCGATATCGCCGCCGACCCGCATTACCGGGCGCGCGGCATGCTCAGCGAAGTGCGGATGGACGACGGCAGTTTGCTGGCGGTGCCGGGCATCGTGCCCAAGCTGTCGCGCACGCCGGGCAGCCACCGCCGCAACGCGCCCGGCATCGGCCAGGACACCGACGCCGTGCTGCGCGAGATGGGCCTGTCGCCCGAACAGATCCAGGCCCTGAAAGACCAGGGCATCGTTGCAGGAGCAAGCCAATGACACGCACCGTGCGCCGCGCAGGGCCGCCCCAAGCAAGCACAGCCCCCTCGAGCGGCAGCGCATCACACGCCGTGAAAAGCGCGGGGGCCATCTTCTTCAACGAAGTCGCCACCCGCGACGGTTTCCAGAACGAAGCCCGCTTCATCGCCACCGACGACAAGGTCGCGCTGGTCAATGCGCTCAGCGACTGCGGTTACGCCAAGATCGAGGTCACGTCCTTCACCTCGCCCAAGGCGATTCCGATGCTGCGCGATGCCGAGGAAGTGATGGGCCGCATCCGCCGCGTGCCTGGCGTCGAGTACACCGTGCTGGTGCCCAACCTGCGCGGTGCCGAACGCGCGCTGGAATCGCGCGCCGACGAACTCAATCTGGTGATGTCGGTGTCCGAGACGCACAACCTGGCCAACCTGCGCATGCCACGCGAAAAAAGCTTTGCCGCGCTGTCCGAGGTGGTTCGCCATGTCGAGGGCGGCACGCCGATCAATGTCTCGCTGTCGTGCGGCTTTGGCTGCCCGATGGAAGGCGACGTGCCGCTGGAGGAGGTGCTGCGCTGGGGCGAGCGATTTGCCGGCCTGGGCGTGCGCGGCCTGACGATTTGCGACACCACCGGCATGGCGCATCCGGCGCAGGTCAGCCGCATGGCCGAGGCGCTGCAACAGCATTTCTCCGCGCTGCAACTCACCCTGCACTTCCACAACACGCGCGGCATGGGCCTGGCCAATGTGCTGGCGGCGGTGCAAAGCGGCATCACGCGCCTGGACGGCTCGCTGGGCGGCCTGGGCGGCTGCCCGTATGCGCCCGGCGCCAGTGGCAACATCGCCAGCGAAGACGCCATCCACATGCTGGACGCCATGGGTTACGACACCGGCATGGACCTGGCGAAACTGCTGACCGTGGCGCGGCAGTTGCCCGCCGTCGTTGGCCACGACGTGCCAGGGCAGGTTGCCAGGGCAGGCCTGATCACCGACCTGCATCCTGCGCCAGCGTTTGTCGAGAAGCTGAGGGAAGACCACGAATGACCGACCGCCTTGCGCACCGGGCTCGGTACACCTTCAATGAAGTGGGAAGGCTGAATTTTTTTCCATGGGCTTGCCAGGCATGACGTGTCGTTCCAAAAGCAATCCACCACCAAAACCTTTTCCAATCAGGAGACAACCATGACCCCTATTTCCCGCAGAACCCTGGTGACCGTCGCCAGCCTGAGTGCCGCCGCCTGGCTCAACCCGGTCCGCGCGCAACTCGCCGGCAAGCCCCTGACGCTGGTCGTTCCAACGGCAGCCGGCGGCACCACCGACATTGCCGCGCGCATGCTGGCCGAACCGCTGGGACGCATCCTGCAGACGTCGGTGGTGGTGGACAACCGGGGCGGCGGCAACGGCAACATTGCCGGCCAGATGGTGGCGCGCGGTCCCGAAGACGGCAGCACCCTGATGGTGCAGTACTCGGGCTACCAGTGCATCACGCCGCTGATCCAGCCTGTGGCCGGCTTTGACCCGGCCGTCAACCTCAAACCGATCGGCCACCTGATCGATGCACCGCAACTGCTGGTGGTGCGCGCCAATTTTCCGGCGGACACGTTTGCCGAGTTCCTGAAGTACGTCAAGGCCAACCCCGCCAAGGTCAACTACGCCTCCAGTGGCAACGGTTCGCTGCAGCATGTCACCACCGAGTTGCTGAAAGACCTGACCAAAACCTACATGGTGCACATTCCGTACCGCGGCACCGGCCCGGCGCTGAACGACCTGCTGGCCGGCACCGTCGACTTCACCATCACCACGCCGCCGCCTTTGCTGCCGCACATCCGCGCCGGCAAGCTGAAAGCGCTGATGGTGACGGGGCGCACGCGCCTGGCCGCCCTGCCCAACGTGCCCACCGCCACGGAAACCGGGGTGCCGCTGGTGGCTTCTTCATGGTTTGCGGTCTATGGACCGGCCAGCCTGTCGAACGACCTGCAAAATCGCCTGTCGATGGCTGTCAAGCAGGTGGTGGAGTCCGACAATTTCAAAAAGCGCGCGGAGGAGCAAGGCGCCAAGGCCATTGTCATGAACAGCGCCGAGTTGGCCAAACTGGCCGCCAATGAGCGCAACATGTGGGGCCGCATCGTGAAAGTGGCCAACATCCGGGCGGACTAGCCACAGCGCCAGAGGCCGAGCGGCAATCTGGCCGCTGCCGGGCCAGGCTGTGCGAGCCTTCTCCGCTATAAAAAAAATAGCTGCCTGTGCACGTTCCGCGTGCGTCGGCAGCTATTTTTGATGAAGAAAATCCGTTCAGTCCAGTGCCTTGATCAGGTCGATGTACTGCTGCATGGCTTCGTCTTGCGACGTGCCCTTGAGCTTGCTCCAGGCATCCCATTTGGCGCGCGCCACCATGTCGCTGAAGCCGGGTTTTTTCTCCAGGTTGTCGCCTGCGCTGCCCTGCTTGTAGAACGCATAAAGTTTCAGGAGCGTGGCATTGTCGGGCCGCTCGCTGAGGTTTTTGGAATCCAGCATGGCTTGGTCGAAAGCCGCTTTCAGGTCTGACATGGCAAATGCTCCGTTGGTTTTTTAAGTGTGTTACCGAAGCAAATGCTTCGGGCAACTGCCGGCTATCTTAGCGAGAGGTTTCCCGCAAGATAGCCACGCTATTTTGATTTGGCTGGGTTTGGCACAGACGGCATGTTTGATGGCCAAGTGCCACACGCCCTCTTTGACAAGCCAAAGACCGGCCGGAAGCTGGCCGGCCGCGTGATGCAGATCAGCAGTGGGCGGCATCTGGCCATGGCACGCGGCAACCGCAGGGATGGGTTTTGAGCGGTCAATTCATGCGCAGCGTCGGTGCGGAACGGCACAGGCTGAATTTTTATGCCTCAATACGACCCCGGCGCTTATACACTGTGCGCAAGCAGCTACCAAAAAAATAGCAATGCAACGCAGGGCGGGTGACTGCCTGTCGTGCGCGCAACGACCGACGATTGGGTGCGTCATCGCGCCGGGTGATGCCCCGAATGGGTGCCGCGACCGCACCGGTTTGGGCGGGGCGCCATATGGTGAAACAATAAAGTGTCCTTTTTTTGTTTCACCTTATAGAACTGGAGTCTCATGTCTCGATTGAAAAGCCTGTCCGGCGTACTGGCCGCCGTGTCGCTGGTGGTGTGTGCCGCGGGGGTACAGGCCAGGGAAATGGTGAGCGTCGACCGCGCAGTGGTCAACATGCGTTCGGGCAGCAGCGCCAAGCACTCTGTTTTGTGGGCGCTGAGCAAAGGCTATCCGCTGGAAGTCACCCGTCATCAGGGCAACTGGCTGCAGGTACGCGACTTCGAGAACGACCAAGGCTGGGTTTACCGTCCGATGGTGGGAAAGAAAGCGCATGTGATTGTGAAGAGCCGCGTGGTCAACGTTCGCAGCGCACCGAACACCAGCAGCCGCGTTCTGGGCAAGGCGGAATACGGCGAAGTGCTGCGCACGCTGGAGAACAAAAGCCAGTGGGTCAAGGTGCAGCGTGACGGCGGCACCAATGGCTGGGTCTCGCGCGGACTGGTTTGGGGCTGGTAAGCCGGCTTGGCGCGTCGCCTGCTGCGCGCCATGGCACTTCAAGCCTTGAAGCAACCTTGGCGCGCTCAGCCAGGCGCGCCCTCAGGTAAAACAGCCTCCTGCGCTCTACCCACGGGCGCAACCAGCCATTGATTCAATAGCCTCAAGCCGCAAAGCGCCGGGAGGCAATTTCCAGCAGGCCGTCGAAGATCAGGTTTTCGACCAGCTCGAAATTGATCGTCATGCTCGGCGCCATTTTCCAGCCGGCGCCGCCGGTCATGATGCATTCGGGCGCCTCGCCGCAGTGGCGCGTGAGGTTGTCGACCATGCGCTGGACTGCGCCGGCAATCGCAAAGGTGCCGCCGCTGGTCAGCGCGTCGCTGGTGTTGGTCGGAAAATCCTGCACCTCGCCGGTCGGCACATGCAGCCCGGCCGTGCCCGATTCGAGCGCGCGCAGCATGATGCCGTGGCCGGGCAAGATGATGCCGCCGAGAAATTTCCCCGATGCGTCGATGGCTTCGACCGTGACGGCCGTGCCGACCATCACCACCAGGCAGGGCTTGCGGATGCCGCGCGCCAGCAGCCGGTGGTGCGCGCCGATCATGGCCACCCAGCGGTCGGAGCCAAGCCGGGCTGGATGGTCGTAGCCGTTGCTCAGGCCGGCCTCCTGCGGACTGGAAATCACCCAGCGGGGCAGCACGTCCCAGATTTCCATCTGCTCGGCCAGGCGCCGCTTGATGGCGTCGCCCGCCACCACGCAGCCCAGGATGGCCGAAGGCTCGGCCAGCCCCTGCCAGTCCTCCTCGGCGAGCCGGTCGATGTTCTCCAGAAACACCGCGCCATGGGCCAGCAGCTTGGCGCCCACCACCGGGGCGTCGTACTGAGACCATTTCAGGCGGGTGTTGCCCACATCAAGCGCGAGGAAAGTCATGGGGCTGAATTATGAACAGGTTTGCGCCGCAGCCCGCACTGATCGATGAAGCTCTCCCCAGAACAGGGTGCCCTGCCAAGACGCATCAGATGAGGCCGAACCAGCAGGCGCGCTGCACCGCTGCCAGCTTGTTGTCCACCTTGAGCTTGCCCATGGCGTTGGCCAGGTGAAAGTTCACGGTGCGCTCGCTGCACACCAGCATCTCGCCGGTCTTGCGCGCCGTCATGCCCTGGAACGCCAGTTCCAGGCATTCCAGTTCGCGCGGGCTCAGGGGATTGCGGGCCTCGGCCAGCGCCCGCTTGAGCAGCGGCCAGATGTTCAGCGCCGACCAGGCCAGTTGCGACGGTTCGGCGCGGTCAGGCCACTGGCGCGCGCTGAACAGGTAGCATTCGAACGCGCGGCCCATGGTCAGCGGAAAGGCGATGCGCACAACGCTTTGAAAGCCATGCGCCAGCCACAACCTGCGCCAGCGGCCCATGTCCGTGAAAGCCGACCGGGAAATGTCCTGCCAGGCCACCAGTGGCGCATCGGAGTCCCGCCAGGGTGCGCCAAAATCCTGGCTGGCCGCCAGCGCATGCGCCGCTTCAAGCAGACGCGGCGGATGCAGGGCCAGCACCAGCCGGTGCTCCTGTCCGGCGAACGGATCGGGGCCCAGCACCACCAGCGCCTCGACCGAAAATTCGCGCAGGGACGACAGCCAGTCGCTCATGATGCCGTCCAGGCAGATGCTGTCAAAGTTAGCAGGTAGTTGCATCGGTGATGAAGGGGAAGAACAGAGACAATGATCCAAAGGGCAAGAAAAGTTTATGGGTCGATATGCAGGCTCTGGCTGAACGCCAGATGAAAAAAAATTCGCCGCACCTCACAATTTTTACAACACGCGCCAGGTCGCTGGAATTTCGCGCCGCTGGAGCCGATTTTGCATGCGTCGCCGTGGCGCATTCGGCTGCTGGGCCTGGCATCGGTGCTGGGCCAGCCCGTGTTCGGCTGGATCTGGTCTCGCTGGCTGGTGCAGCCCTACGAAAACCTCTGGCTGCGCGGCGCGATGTGCCTGCTGGCTGCCACGCTGCTCCTGCCCGGGCTGACACGCGATTATTCCAAGCCTGCAATGCGGTTGCTGGTCGCTTTGGTCATGTGGATCGAAATCCCGCTTTTTTTCAGCTGGATGTACTTTCGCAACGCGGACAGCGCCGCCTGGCTGGCCACCATCTGCACCATCATTGTGTGCTACTACCAACTGACCGACTGGCGCATTGCCACGGCCGGCATGATGAGCGGCGCCCTGCTGTCGTGGACGCTGCTTGTCTGGCTCATCCCCGGCGGCCTGCAGATCAACCCCGTCGACGCGGTGGTGATTGCCTTCAGCTGGATCTGCGCCCTGCTGCTCGGCCTGTCGTCGGCCAACCTGCGGCGCGACCAGTTGGCCCACACGCTGGCCACCATGGGCATCATGGCGCACGAACTGCGCACGCCGCTGTCCACCGCATCGCTCATCGGGGATGCCCTGCAAATGGAAATCCGGCGCGAGCAGGCGCATCCACGCGCTGCCAAGCTTGACCAGCTGGGCCAGCGACTGCAGGCTCTGGTCCGCTCCATGAACCACCAGATCGACACCCAGATTGCCAATGCCAAGCTGCTGCAGCTGCCGCGCTACAGCGAAGCGGTCGACGCCGCCAGCCTGGTCAGCGAAACTGTCACGGCCTATCCTTACATCTCCAACCGCCAGCGCGAATGCGTCAGGGTGGTCATCGAGCGTGACTTCACCTTTTGCGGCTCCCGCGCCCAGTTTTCCCAAGTGCTGATGAACCTGATGAAAAACGCCCTGCATTCCCTGGCCGCCGCTGACTCGTCGTACGCCGCCGGTGCGCTGTGCATCACGGTCGACTGCGGGTCCCGCGGAGGCAGCATTGCCGTGGCCGATGACGGCACCGGCGTCGACCCAACCTTGCTGGCGCATATTTTCAAGCCCTTTTTCTCCAGCAACCGCAGCACCGGGCATGGCCTGGGCCTGGCTTTTTGCCAGCAGGTGGTGCGCAGCGCAGGGGGCAGCATCCAGGTGAAGTCAGGCTATGCCACCGGCGCTGTCTTCACGCTGGACCTGCCGCTTGCGCCTGCCTGAACGCTGACGATGCCTGCGTTCCAATTTCCTTGATAAAGCCCAGCGCCATGTCTTTCCCCCTTTACCGCCGGCCCGGCCGTGTGATTTTTCTCGACGATGACCCGGATTACCTGGAAATGCTGGGCGAGGTCATGCCGCCCGACTGGCCCGTGCAACTGTTCCTGCGTCCGGTTGCCTGCATCGACCTGCTGAAGCGAGACATTGCACAGCGCGAGCATGACGCCTGGCTCCAGCAGCAGATCATCCACCGCTGGCGCGAAGGCGCCCTGCTGATTCCGCAGATCCTGCACTACTGGCAGGCCGACGGGGCTGCGCGTTTCGGGTTGGTGCAGGTGGCCGTGGTCGACTACGCCATGCCGGCCATGAGCGGGTTGCGGGTGCTGGGGGAGTTGCAGGACTGGCCAGGCTCGCGCATCCTGCTCACCGGCCGCGCGGACGAGCAACTGGCGGTTTCAGCGTTCAACCGGGGTCTGATCAACCAGTTCATTCCCAAGCAGTTGCCCGACCTGCGCGCCAGCCTGACGCGCGCCATCGAAGGCCTGCGCCATCAGCCCGACCAGCGCCACCAGCAGATCTGGTGCGCCACGCTGTCGCCCGGCCAGCTGGCGCTGCTGGCCGACCCGGTAATTCTCCAGGCGCTGCAGGACCTTGCGCAGCAGCAGGGCTGGACCGAGCATGTCGTCATCGGCGCGCCGTTTGGCATGCTGGCGCTCAACGCCCAAGGCCAGGCCAGCTGGCTGCAACTGGAGCCTGCCGCCAACCTGGGCGAGCTGGCGGAAATGGCCCTGTCGCAGGGCTGGGACGCCCGCGTCGTCCAGGACATTCGCAGCGGCAGCAGGCTGATTGACCTGGAACTGCAGCTGGCTTTGGGCGCCGGCCATCAGCCCGGACCCTGCGAAGCGTTCGTTGTGACCGGCGAAGCGGGCCGGCTCCATGCGGCCATCTTTGCCATCGGGGAGGCGTTCAGCCCGGGCTTGCGCACCAGCTACGCGCGTTTCCTGGCCCACCATGGCGAAAGGCGCCTGCCGGAAAGTTAGCCTCATACCTGTTCGGTGCGGGCGCGCCGGGCAATCGGCCAGTCCCACGGCTTGAGCACCGGCAACAGCGTGCGTGCCGTCTGCTCGAGGCTGTCCATCTCGGCCTCCGTCAGGCCGGCGTTGAGTGTCAGCCGCACCATGGCACGGTTGCGGCTGGTGGCCGGGGCGCAAAAAATCGCGCCAAAAATCTGGTGTGCCTCCAACTGGTCGCGCAGCACCATGGTCGCCGGCTCGGTGCCGGTTTCCAGCGCAATGATCTGCTGGCTGCCCTGGTGGATCGGATAGCCCATGCCGGACAAGCTGGCGCGCAGCCGGCGCGTGTTGGCATGCAGCCGCACCCGCTCTGCGTCGCAGCCGCGCACCACCTCCAGCGTGGCCGCCAGCCCGGCAATCTCGTGCGGCAGCAGGCACGAGCTGAAAATGTTCGGGTAGCTGTTGTGCAGCACGTAGTAGCGCATGGCGGCCGGGATGGTGAAAAATCCGGCGCGGCCGGCAAACGCCTTGGCTAGGCTGGCGGTGATGAAGTGCACGCGGTCCGTCAAGCCCAGTTCGGCGCACAGCCCGGCGCCCTGCGGGCCGTGGGTGCCCAGCGAATGCGACTCATCGACCAGGATCGTGCAGCCATGCTGCTCGACCACCTCGACCATGCGGACCAGCGGGCACAGCGCGCCGGTGGTGCTGTACACCGAGTCGACGACCACCACGCCCGGGCCGTGCCGCTCGATCATGCGCGACAGGTGCTCTGGGTCGTTGTGCCGAAACGCATGGGCTGGCGCACGCGCGGCGCGCGCGCCCTCCCAGAGCGAGGTGTGGGCCAGGCTGTCGAGGTAGACCGGCGTCTGCTCGTCGGCAATCGCCTGCAGCAGGCCGACGTTGGCCGAATAGCCCGACTGGCAGACAAAACCGTCTTCCTTGCCGACCCAGGCCGCCAGAGACGCTTCGAGCGTGCGGCACGGATGGGCGTCGAGCAGGAAAACGCCCGACTGGATCACGCTTTCATTGCTGTGCTGCAGGCTGGCAATCTGCGCCCGGACGATGTCCGGATGGCCCGCGATGCCGAGGTAGTCATTGCCATCGAGCCGGATCGAGTTGGGTCCGGGGTTGCTGCCATGGAGGATGGGTTTTCCACCCCACTGGCTTTCCCAGTGGGCCATGAATTTTTGCTCAAAGCGCTCTTGCAGGCGCGGCAACAGCGGTGGATTGCGGTGTGCGACAGGGGCGGGACGGGTGGTGCGATCGAGTACTTGCATAAGGCTGTTCCTTGGTTGAAAACAGACTTATTGAAAACTTTCTCACAAATAGTCACGCCTTGACCCCTGCTACATCTGACAGGTCAGGCCGTCTGATTCTGGTAAAAAAATGCTTGTTGTATGGCGTTGACAACACCCGTTCCAGCCATTACTTTTGCATCCAGGGCAGGCCCCGCATGCGCCAGCCGCCTCGGTGGCCGCGCTGGGCGTCTCCGTTGGCGTCGCCTTCAAACCCTTCCAGGATGTTGTAGGCCTCGATCCCCAGTGCCGTGGCGCGGTGGGCGGCAGCCACCGAGCGCACACCGCTCCGGCACAGCAGCATGACCTTCGAGCCCGCAGGAACCGCCACCTTCAAGGCCTCGTCAAAACCGTCATTCAGTGCCATGCCCGGCCACTGTTTCCAGGCCACCGGCACAGCGCCCGGGACGAAGCCGACCCATTCGCGTTCGGCATCGCTTCGCACATCGACCAGCACAGCCTGGCCCGACTGCAGCCATTGCCACGCCAGCGCGGGCGCGATGTCGCCTGCATAGCCGGTGGCCGCTTGCACGCCGGTGTCGCTTGTCGTATCGATTTCCATGAAAATTCCTGTCAGGGTGAAGCTCGGCGCCAGCCTCTTGCCGCCACCCGAACGGCGCGGCCTCTGGCATGAAAATAAGTGAATTCGTTCAGAATGGCAAGCACTGGTGCGCAAAATCAACATCGAAACCCACATTTACTGAAAGCCCTGATGACCTCAAAAACGGACGATGCCCCGTACACCACACATGGACTTGACAGCCCGGCTGGCCAGGACGAGCGCAAGGCGCTGGCCAAAAAGCTCCTGGACTGGCAAGTGCCACCGGTCGGCGAAGCCGGCAAGGGCAAAAAGAAAAAAAGCAAGGCGTTCGACCTGTCAGATTTCGACCCGGGCGCCAAGCCGTTTTCATCGGACGACAAGGCGCGCGACAAGGAAACGGTCGACGCGCTGGCGCTTGAACTCGACGGGTTGCAAAACCTGTTTTATGCCGACCGGCGCTTCAAGCTGCTGGTGATCCTGCAGGGCACGGACACCTCGGGAAAAGACGGCACGCTGCGCGGCGTGTTCAGCCGCATGAGCCCGCTGGGCGTGCACACGGCGGCCTGGAAAGCGCCCAGCGAAGACGAGCGCGCCCACGACTACCTGTGGCGCATCCACCAAAAAATGCCGGCCGCCGGCGACATCATGATCTTCAACCGCAGCCATTACGAAGACGTCCTGGTGCCGCCGGTCGAGGGCTGGATCACGCCATCGCAAACGGCGCAGCGCTACCAGCAGATCAACGACTTCGAGCGCATGCTCACGGAAACCGGCACGGTGATTTTGAAGTTCATGCTGCACATCAGCTTCAAGGAACAAGGCGAGCGGCTGCAGGAGCGGATTGACGACATCACCAAGCACTGGAAGTTCGCCATGGGCGACCTGGAAGCGCGCAAGCAGTGGACGGCTTACCAGCAGGCTTATGAAGACCTGCTCAATGCCACCAGCACGCCGTGGGCGCCTTGGACGGTGGTGCCGGCCGATTCCAAGACCCACCGCAACCTGATGGTCGCCCTGCGCGTTCGCCAGGCCCTGGAACAACTTGGCCTGCGCTACCCGCCCGAAGACCCGTCGCTCAAGGGCCTGAAGGTGGTTTGAAAGGCGGACAGCGGCCTGGCAAGGCCAGGCGCTTGCAGCGCGTATGTTTTTTAACATTTTCAGCCTTTTGCGCAATGCCGGCGGGCATTGGCAGCTATTTTTTCAATAGCATTTCTTCACGGGAATCAGTGCCCGCCCCCCAGGTAGGCGGCCTTCACCGCCGGGTCGTCGCGCAGTTTGGACGCCTCGCCATGCACCGAGATGCGGCCGTTTTCGAGCACATAGCCGTAGTCGGCCACCTTCAGGGCCGCAGCGGCGAACTGCTCGACCAGCAGCATGGTGACGCCGCGCGATTTCAGGTCGGCAATGATGCGGAACACCTCTTCGACCAGAATCGGCGCCAGGCCCATGGACGGCTCGTCAAGCAGCACGATCTCGGGGTTCAGCATCACGGCGCGCGCCATGGCCAGCATCTGCTGCTCGCCGCCCGACAGCGTGCCCGCCAGTTGCAGGCGCCGCTCCTTCAGGCGCGGAAACAGTTCCATCGCGCGCTCCAGGTCGCCTTGCACGTCGCCCTTGGGACGGCTGCCGGTCAGGCGCGGAAACGCCCCCAGGATCAGGTTGTCGGTCACGCTCATGGTGGCGAACACGCGCCGGCCTTCGGGCGAATGGGCCAGGCCCTGCTTGGCGATGGCGTAGGACTCCAGACCATCGATGCGCTTGCCGTGCAGGTTGATCTCGCCGGCGGTCGGCTGGATCATGCCCGAGATGGCACGCATGGTGGTGGTCTTGCCGGCGCCGTTGGAGCCGATCAGCGTGACCACCTTGCCCTTGGGCACTTCCATCGAAATGCCGTGCAGCACCTGCACCTTGCCGTAGCCGGCCTCCAGATTCTTGATACTCAACATGGTCAGTTCCTTCGCTTATGCCGCCGTGCCGCCGAGGTAGGCCTCGATGACCTTTTCATCTGCCTGCACATCGGCGGGCTTGCCTTCGGCGATTTTCTGGCCAAAATCGAGCACCGAAACGGTGTCGCACATGCTCATCACCACGTCCATGTGGTGCTCGATCAGGATCACGGTGATGCCGTGGTCGCGGATCTTGCGGATGATGGTCACCAGTTCCTTGATGTCGGGCGCGGTCAGGCCAGCCGCCGGCTCGTCGAGCAGCAGCAGCTGCGGGTCGAGCGCCAGCGCACGGGCAATCTCCAGCAGCCGCTGCTTGCCGTAAGGCAGGTTGCGCGCTTCTTCGCCAGCCAGATCGCCCAGACCGACAAAGCGCAGCAGCCCGAGGCCACGCTGGATGGCAGAGGTTTCCTCGCGCTTGTAGCGCGGCGTGTGCAGCGCGACATCGACGATGTTGCTGTCGAACGTGTGGTGCAAACCGACCTGCACGTTTTGCAATGCGGTCATTTCACCAAACAGCTGCACATTCTGGAACGTGCGCGCAATGCCCGACAACGCAATGTCGGACGAGGTGCGCCCAACCACCGAACGGCCCGCAAAGTCGATGCTTCCGGCAGTCGGCACGTAAATGCCGGTGAGCACGTTCATCATGGTGCTCTTGCCCGAGCCGTTCGGGCCGATCAGGCCGTGGATGGTTCCGCGCTGGATGCGCAGATCGACCTGGTTGATGGCCTTGAGGCCGCCGAACTGCATCAGCACGCCCTTCGCAATCAGCAGGTCACTGCCGGCTTGCGCGGCACCGGCTGCCACCGAAATGGCATCCTTGCCGGAATCAGCGCCTGTCTTGGCGAGGTCGTCGGACACCGTCTTGCGGACATGGAACAGCGCTTTCACAAAGCCGACGATGCCGTTTTGCAGGTAGTACACGACAAACAAAATCATCAGGCCGAAAATGCTCAGCCGCCAGTCGGTGATCGACTCCAGCCAGAAGGCAAAGCCGGCCAGCGCAATCGTGCCGATCACCGGAATGGCCATGGCCTTGGGCGTGGTGATCTTGCGGACCACACCCACGATGCCGCCGACGGTGATCAACGTGGCCAGCACGGTCGCGACAATGCGGAACAGCTCTAGGTCGTCCAGCAGCTTGGGCAAAATCACGATGATGGCCGCGCCCAGCAAGGCGCCGGAACGGGTCTTGCGCCCGCCCATGATGACGGCCAGCAGGAACAGCACCGTCAACTCGAAGTTGTAAGTGTTGGGCGAGATATATTGCTCTGAATACGCATACAGGCAGCCCGCCAGGCCGGCAAAACCGGCACTGATGACGAAGGCGTAAACCTTGTAGCGGTACACCGACACGCCCATGCAGTCAGACGCCACCGGGCTGCCGCGCAGCGCCTCGAACGCGCGGCCCAGCTGCGACTTCAGGATGCGGTCCACCACCACCAGCGACACCACCATGAGCGCGAACACCAGCCAGTAAAAGCCGTGCTCGGTGAGCTTTTCGCCAAAGATGGTGGGCTTGGGAATCGTGATGCCGAGGGGACCTTCGGTGAGGAAAGTCATTTCGTTGATCAGGATCTGGATGATGGTGCCAAACGCCAGCGTCACCATCGCCAGGTAGGGGCCGGTCACGCGCAACGCCGGCAAGGCCAGCAAGGCGCCAAAACCGGCGGTCACGGCAATGCTGGCCGGAATGATCAGCCACAGTGGCGCGCCCAGCTTCAGGAACAGCACGCCGGCGGTGTAGGAACCGACACCGAACAGGCCGGCATGGCCCAGGGACACCTGGCCGGTGTAGCCGACCACGATGTCCAGCCCGTACAGCAGGATGGCGTAGATCATGATCGTGCCGATCATGTGGATGTAATACGAATTGCTGGTGATCAGTGGCGCCGCCGCCAGCAGGGCCAGCCCGAGAATGGCGGCCACAAGGGTCTTTCGGTTCATCTTCAAACTTTCTTGATCGCGTTTTTGCCGAACAGGCCGGCCGGCTTGAAGGCCAGCACCAGCAGCAGAAGAACCAGTCCCGGCACATCCTTGTAGCCGGTGGACAGGTAAAAGCCGGTGGTGGTTTCAGCAACGCCCAGAATGATGCCGCCGACGATGATGCCCAGGCCGCTGGTCAACCCGCCGATGATGGCCACGGCAAAGGCCTTCAGGCCCAGCACCGAACCCATGGTCGCGCCGGTCAGTGTCAGTGGGGCGATCAGCGCGCCGGCAAACGCGGCGGTGGCCGACGACAGCGCATACGAAAAGGTGATCACCAGGCCGGTGTTGATGCCCATCAGTTTGGCCGCGTCACGGTCGTTGAAGGTCGCCACCACGGCCTTGCCGTAGATCGTTTTGCGGTTGAAGAATTCGACCGCCAGCATCATCAGCACCGCGCCCACCACCACCAGGATTTCCATCGGCAGCACGTTGGCGCCCAGCACCTTCAGCGGCGCCTCGGGCAAAGGCGATGGAAACTTCAGGTCGTCGCGGCCCCAGATGTTTTCGGCCACGTTCTTGAAAATGATGCCCAGCGCGATGGTGGACATGATCCAGCCGAACTCGCTCTTGATCTTGATCGCCGGTCGCACGCCGATACGCTCAACCAGCGTGCCCTGGAACAGTCCGAACACAATCACCAGCGGCAGCATCAGCCAGTAGTTCACCCCCATGTTGACCAGTGTCAGTCCGACCATGGCGCCCAGCATCAGGGCATCGCCCTGACCAAAGTTCAGCGTGTCCGAGGTCTGGAAGGTGAGTTGGTAGCCAAAGGCAATGACAGCATAGATCATGCCCAGCGCGATACCGCTGTAAATGAGTTGAAGCAGGATTTCCATATATTCAGTTCCGAAAGGGGGATCTGGGGGCTTGCCGATGCAAAGCCTTGTGCGGTTCGACAGAAAAAAGCACCGCGAAGGCCATGTCAGCCGGCGCGGTGCTTTGTCTCAGGCCAATTTATTTCTTGGCTTTGGCGTCTTTCAGGCGGGTTTCAGCGCCTTTTTTCATATCCGTGTCATAGGCATACACGACCTTGCCAGCCTTGACTTCGCCAAACACCGGGATGTTGGCGGTGATGGCTTCATGGTCGTCTTTGGTGAAAGGCTTGTCATATGTCGTCACCACGCCCTCGATCTTGGTGTTCAGGTTTTCCAGCGCCTCGCGGATTTTCGGGCCGTCTGTGCTGTTGGCCTGCTTGATGGCGGCGGCCAGCAGAAAGATCGAGTCATAGCCCTGCGCAGCCGAAACCGGCGAATCCATGCGGTTGTTCTTGGGCTTGAAGGTCTTCAGGTAGGAATCAATGAACGCCTTGCGCTTGGGCGTGTCGGCCTGCTGGATGAAGGTTTGCGGCATGCGCGCGCCTTCTCCGCCCGGGCCGGCATTGTCGATGTAGTTGGCCATCGACAGCGTCCAGCTGCCAACCATCGGCACCTTCCAGCCCAGCTTGGTCATGCCGTTGGCAATTTGTGCCAGCTCGGGGCCAATGCCATAGGTCAGCACCGCGTCGGCGCCGGCTTCCTTGGCCTTCAGCAACTGGGCCGTCATGTCAACGTCCTTGATGTTGAACTTCTCGACGGCCACCGGCTTGATGCCCTTGGCGGTGAGCGCCTTTTCCAGGTCTTCGCGGCCCAGTTGGCCGTAGTTGGTCGAATCCGCCAGAATTGCAACCTTCTTGAAGCCGCGGCGGGTGATCGCTTCTTCCACGATCATTGGCGCCTGAATGCTGTCATTGGCGGAGTTGCGGAAAATGTAGTTTTCAGGCTGGTCCTTGAACTGGGTGGTGATCGCGGTGCCGGTGGCCACGTTGTTCATCACCGGAATCTTGGCATCCTGGAAGAAGCGCTGCGACGCCAGCGCCACACCGGTGTTGATGTAGCCCACAGCGGCGGTGACCTTTTCCTTGTTGATCAGTTCCTGGGCAATCTGCACGCCGCGCTCATTCTTGGCCTCGTCATCGCGTTCGACGACCTGCAACTGGCGGCCCAGTACGCCGCCGGACTTGTTGATTTCTTCGACGGCAAGCCTGACACCGTCACGCATGCTCACACCCATTGATGACGAGCCGCCCGTGAAGGGACCGGAAACGCCGATCTTGATCGGGTCAGCAGCTGCGGCCAGGCCGGCTGCGCTCAAAACGGCTGTGGCAACCGCCAGTTTGGCAAAACGAAAAGTCATGTGATCTCCTAGTGATAAATAAGCTGCGCGTTCAACGCCAAGTCTTCCCGACTTTTTGTTCACGGATTGGAGGCTAATTTATCCGACTCGACAGTCAGCGGCGTAGGTGTTTTCCTCAGAAAAACCCTCAACGAGACCAAAATGGAATGAATATTTTTTAATCCAGCCCAAAAAATATTTCACGCCGTCATATTTCAGCGGCTTTTCACACAAACCTTTCGGGTTAACCCTTGCTTCAAAATTCTGTGGGCCACAAGGCGGAAGATTGCATGTAAAAGCGGCATTGATCAACGCCGTTGTAAGTTGACGTTTACGTAAACGTAATATCATGGCGATCCGGCACCCCAGGGTGCTCATCACCCCAGGAGACGCTTTCCATGACCGACCTGTCCGCCGACTACAAGGCCCTTGCCAGCTACCGCCCCACCCACAAGGTACGGTTCATCACCGCCGCCAGCCTGTTCGACGGGCACGACGCGGCCATCAACATCATGCGGCGCATCCTGCAGGGCATGGGCGCCGAGGTGGTTCACTTGGGCCACAACCGCAGCGTGGACGAGGTCGTGACCGCCGCACTGCAGGAAGACGCGCAGGGCATTGCCATCAGCTCTTACCAGGGCGGGCATGTCGAGTACTTCAAGTACATGGTGGACTTGCTGAAAAGCCGGGGCGGCGAGCACATCCAGGTGTTCGGCGGCGGCGGCGGCGTGATCGTCGGACCGGAAATCCGCGAACTCCAGGCCTACGGCGTGGCGCGCATCTTCAGCCCCGAGGACGGCCAGCGCATGGGCCTGGCCGGCATGATCGGCGAGATGGTGATGCGTTGCGACAAGGACATCAGCGGCTATGCGCCCACCCGCGTTGAAGCCATTGAAGGCCACGACGAGATGGCCTGGCGCGCCTTGGCCCAACTCATCACCGCGCTTGAAGAAAACAAGGCCGATGACGCCATTGTGCAAGCGGTACGGGCGCAGGCTGCTACTAAAAACATACCGGTTCTGGGCATCACCGGCACCGGCGGCGCGGGCAAGTCATCGCTCACCGACGAGCTGATCCGCCGCCTGCGGCTCGACCAGGGCGACCAGCTGCGTGTGGCCCTGATCAGCATCGACCCGTCACGGCGCAAGAGCGGCGGCGCGCTGCTGGGCGACCGCATCCGCATGAACGCCATCAACCCGTGGAGCCAGGGTCAGCGCGTGTTCATGCGCTCTTTAGCCACGCGCGACTTCGGCTCCGAAATCAGCAAGGCGCTGCCTGACGTGATTGCCGCCTGCAAGGCTGCCGACTTTGACTTGATCATTGTCGAAACCTCCGGCATCGGCCAGGGCGACGCCGCCATCGTGCCGCATGTCGATGTGCCGATGTATGTGATGACGCCCGAGTTTGGCGCGGCCAGCCAGCTGG
>JBBSRS010000002.1:0-31374 GCA_038242795.1 Burkholderiales bacterium | reverse complement strand
TCCATCACCAGATCCAGCGATTGTTCAATCGTCAGGTCGGAATTGTCCAGCAGCCGGGCGTTATCAGCAGGTCTTAACGGTGCGGCTTTGCGGGACATGTCCCGTTGGTCGCGCGCTTCCAAATCCTGTTGAATGGCGGCGATTGTAATCGCGTTTCCTTTTGAAATCAATTGCTTGTGCCGCCGTTCGGCGCGATGCAAGGCGCTGGCGGTCAGGTAAATCTTGAGCGGCGCATCAGGAAACACGACCGTGCCCATGTCCCTGCCGTCAGCCACCAGGCCGGGCAGTTGCCGGAAACCGCGCTGCAAGTCCAGCAAGGCACTGCGGACCTGCGGATGGGCCGAAACCCGGGAGGCAGCCATGCCGGCGACTTCGGTGCGAATGGCCTCGGAAACGTCTTCCTCGGCGTCGCCATTGGCCAGAAAGATGCGGTCGCCCTTGAACCTGACCGGCAAGCTGCGGGCGATCTGGGCAACTGCATCGCCGTCATCAAGTGACAGACCGGCGCGCAAGGCCGCGAAAGCGCTCAGGCGGTACAGGGCGCCCGAGTCCAGGTAGTGGTAACCCAGTTGATGCGCTGTCAGTGCTGCCAGCGTTCCTTTTCCAGAGGCCGTGGGCCCGTCCACGCAAATCACGGGGATCTGGTCGTCTTGCGCTTCAGTGACCGAAAACAGCGTTTCGAAGTAGTCCGGAAAGGTCTTGGCAACGCACTTGGGGTCCAGAATCCGGACCGGCAGTCTGGCCGGGTTGAACGCCGCCAGTGAAAAACACATGGCGATGCGGTGATCGTCGTAGGTGTGAATGGACGCCGGATTCCAGTCGCCATCCTGTCCGGGCGGGGTGATTTTCAAATAATCCGCACCTTCTTCAACGGTGGCGCCCAGCTTGCGCAACTCGCAGGCCATGGCCGCGATGCGGTCGGTTTCCTTGACGCGCCAGCTGCCGATGTTGCGCAGAACGGTGGTTCCATCGGCATACAGCGCCATCACGGCAAGCGTCATGGCGGCGTCGGGCATGTGGTTGCAGTCCATGTCGACAGACTTCAATGGCCATGCACCGCGCGAAACCTGCAGCGAATTGGGCAGGCTGTCGATGCAAGCACCCATGAGGCGAGCCGCCTCGACAAACCGGATATCGCCCTGAATGGAATCGGCGCCGACCCCCAGAATTTTTAAGCCATTTTGGCCTTTTGCGCTTGCTGCTATTGCACCCAACGCTATGAAATAACTAGCGGATGAGGCGTCAGCTTCAATATGAATTTCACCGGGCGACTGGTAGACGCTGCCGGCTGGAATTGTGAAACGCTGCCAGCCTTCGCGCTCGACCTGAATGCCGAAGCGACTGAGCAGGTTGAGCGTGATCTCGATGTAAGGCCGTGAAATCAACTCGCCGACGACTTCGATGCAGATGGCTTGCCGGGCCACCAGCGGCAGGGCCATCAAAAGCGCGGTGAGAAACTGGCTGGAAACGTCGCCCCGCACACGAATCGTCTGGTCGAGCTTTAAAACCCCTGGACGCAGCCGCAAGGGGGGGAAGCCTTCGTCCCCCAGGTAGTCGATGGCGCACCCCAGTTGCCTGAGGGCATCGACCAGATCGCCAATGGGCCGTTCGTGCATGCGTGGCACACCCGACAGTTCAAACTCGCCACCGAGCAGCGCCAATGCAGCCGTCAGCGGTCGCATGGCCGTGCCTGCATTGCCCATGAACAGTGTGGCTTGGCGCTCGATGAGCTGGCCGCCCAGTCCGTCGATCACGGCGGTGTCGCCGTTTTGCACCACCGTGCAGCCGAGTTGCCTGAGCGCCGTGAGCATCACAGCGGTGTCGTCGGAAGCGAGCAAATCATGAACCGTGGTCTGGCCGCGACTCAATGCGGCCAGCAGCAGAACGCGGTTGGAAATGCTTTTTGAGCCCGGCAGGCGGACCTCGCCTGCGGCACACGCCAGTGGCGGAAGGTCGAGAAACTCGGTGTCGTACATGAAACAGGGCTTTACTTGGGAGCGTTGTGCGAGGAAATACGCCAGTGGGCGCGGGTTTCACTGGCTTGGCCGATTTGTGATTCGAGTACTTTTGCGTTGCCGCTTGAAATCAGCTCTTCAAGCGATTGCAGGGACTGCTGGAAAATTCTGGACTGTGCGAGCAATTCTTCGCGATTGGCCAGCAGAATGTCGCGCCAGACCTGTGGATTGCTGGCGGCAATGCGGGTGAAGTCACGAAACCCCGGTCCGGCAAGGGCCATGTAGTCGTGGCCATTTTGTTGGGCCATGATGCCATTGACCATGGCAAAAGCGATCAGGTGCGGCAAGTGGCTGACCGCTGCATAAGCTGCGTCGTGTGCTTGGGGTGACATATGCAGCACCTGGCAACCCAAGGCCGTCCAGACTTCAGTTGCCTTTTGCAACTGTGCATTCAACGTACTTTCGATTGGCGTGAGGATGACCTGCTTGCCTGTGTAGAGGTTTACATCCGCATGTTCGACGCCCGAGACTTCTTTGCCGGTGATCGGATGGCAGGGAACGAATGAGCCCATTTTGTCGTTCAGGGCTCGATGCGCTGCGTCGACGACGTCGCGTTTGGTAGAGCCGACATCCATCACCAGCGTGGTGGGTCCGACATGAGGCCAGATGGCTTTGAGCGTGGCTTCCGTGGCCGACACGGGAATGGCCAGCAGCACAATATCTGCACCGGAAACCGCCAGAAGCGCTGATGGCGCTTCCACGTCGATCACCCCCATCTGGCGAGCCCGCTCAGTGGTGCTGGGCGATTTGCTGTAGCCGACAATGCGTTTGACCAGACCCGCACGCTTGAGTGCCAGCGCGAAAGAACTGCCCATCAAGCCGCATCCGATGAGGCCTAATTGTTCAAACATGCTGTATCCCTGAAATGATGGCGATGGTTTGCGTCGTGTCGATCTGTATGCGTATTGCGCATCAGTCGCTGACAGGGTAGGTGCCAAGGACCTTGTAAAACGCGCAAAGCTGCTGCAAGTCGGCCAGCGCAGCTTTCACGTGGTCCTGGGAACGATGACCCTGCAGATCGATATAAAAATAGTATTCCCACTGACCCGAGCGGGCGGGCCGCGATTCAAAGCGCGTCATGGAAACGCCATGGGTTTTCAACGGTGCCAGGATGTCATGCACTGCGCCCGGCCGGTTGGGCACTGAAACAACCAGGCTGGTGCAGTCCTTGCTCGATGGGGGTGGGGTCGGAAGCGTCTGCGGCAAACAAACCACCGCAAAGCGGGTGCGGTTGAAGGCGTCGTCCTGGATGGCATGCGCTGCTGTGTGCATTGAAAATTGCGTGGCGGCGCGAGCGCTGGCAATGCCGGCCCAGGCAGGGTGGGTGGTGGCCAGACGCGCGCCTTCCGCGTTGCTGGAAGCGGCACGGCGTTCGGCATGGGGCAAATGGGTGGTCAGCCATCCCTGGCATTGGGCCAGGGCTTGCGGGTGTGCAAAGACAACTTCGATACCTTCCAGAGAGTCTGAAAGCCGCAGCAGGTTGTGACGCACCATCAAACTGACTTCTCCCACGATGTGCAGCGGCGAGTTGAGCAGCAGGTCGAGTGAGCGCGACACGACGCCCTCGGTCGAATTCTCAACCGGCACCACGCCATATTCGGCCGTGCCTGCCGTGGCAGCCCGAAACACCTCGTCAAAACTGGTGCAGGGAACGTGTTCAATGCTGGAGCCGAAAAACTGCACGGCGGCCTCTTCGCTGAAGGTTCCGGCAGGGCCCAGGTAGGCCACCCGCACCGGTGACTCAAGCGCCAGACAGGCTGACATGATTTCTCGCCAGACGGCGGCAACATGTTCATTTTTGAGCGGGCCCTGGTTGGTCTGCTGGATCTTGTCGATGACCTGTGCCACCCGGTCGGGCCGGAAAAAAGGGGTGCCTTCGCGTTTTTTGACTTCTCCGACCTGTTCCGCAACCAGTGCGCGTTGGTTCAGGAGGGTCAGCAGTTGTTTGTCGAGCGCGTCAATCCGGACGCGCAAATCAGCAAGGTTGGCAGTCATGTCAGGCGTGTTTTTGTTCGAATTCTTGCAGGTAGTTCACCAGTGCCTGAACACCTGCCAAGGGCATGGCGTTGTAGATACTCGCGCGCATCCCGCCCACGGATTTATGGCCTTTCAGTTGCAGCAGGCCGCGTGCTTTTGCGCCAGTCAGAAAGGCGTCGTTGCGCGATTCGTCGCGCAAAAAGAACGGCACATTCATCCGGGAGCGGCAGTCCTTGCTGACCTTGTTGAGGTACAGCTGAGAACGGTCGATGGCGTCATACAGCAGTTGCGCCTTGGCCATATTGTGCTTTTCAATGGCTTCGATGCCGGTTGCCTGGCCTTCGCGTTGTTCCTTGAGCCACTTGAAGGTCAACCCTGCAATATAGATGGCGTAGGTTGGCGGGGTGTTGTACATCGAATCGTTGTCTGCCACCGTCTTGTAGTTGAAGGCACTCGGACAGGCAGACAGGGCATGGCCCAACAAGTCGTCGCGCACCACCACCAGCGTCACGCCGGCAGGTCCCAGATTTTTTTGCGCGCCGCCAAAAGCCAGACCAACCCGGGACCAGTCAACGGGCCGTGATGCCACATGCGACGAGAAGTCGATCACCAGGGGTGCGTCGCTGCCCAGTGCCTTTAAATCTGGCAACGCCTGGAACTCGACCCCATGGATGGTTTCGTTGGTGCAGACATGCACATAACTGGCATGGCGGCGCAACTGCCAGGTGTCCAGGGGCGGCAGGCTGGTGAAGGCGCTGCTTTCCGTTGTGGCGGCAATCTGGACATCGCAATACTTGCGTGCTTCCTTTTGCGACTTGTCGCTCCAACTGCCTGTAACAACAAAGTCAGCCGAGCCACCGTGCGACAGGTTCAGCGGCACGATGGCGTTTTCTGCCAGTCCGCCGCCCTGCATGAAAAGTATTTTGAAGTTTTTGGGAACGGCCATCAGTTCGCGGAAATCTGCTTCAGCGTTTTCGTAAATCGAAATGAATTCCTTGCCCCGATGACTCATTTCCATCACGCTCATGCCGCTGCCATGCCAGTCGAGCATTTCGGCGGCTGCCTGCTGCAACACAGCTTCCGGCAAATTCGCAGGACCCGCTGAGAAGTTGAAGGGCCGGGTCATTTTTTAGCAGGCGCGCTGGCTTTGGGTGCCGCCGCAGGTCCCCCCACGATTTTCAGCGCGGCTGCATCGAACTGCTTGGCTCGGGCGAGCACTTCGGTCCGTGAGGCATCAATCAGTTTCTGGACGAACATATTGCCAAGCTCAGGTGAAGTGGCCTGGTATTTCTTGATGGCGGGTGATTCGAAGAACGTGGCGATCTGCTGCAGTTCCTCAAGCGTAAAACGCTCCGCATAAGCAGGCACCAGCACATCGGTGCTGACTTTGCTGACCTGCTTGGCAATCAGCTGGTTGGTGTCATCCGAATACTTTTTGAGTTCAGCATTCATCGCTTCCGATGCTTTTTGCTGGTTGGCCTTGGCCACATTCGTTTCCAGCTTGGGCCCCCACGTGGCAATCAGTTCCTGCGTTGTGCTGCCTGCCAGTTGCGCTATCAGCCGGTCAAGTTCCGGTCCCTGCTGTAGCTTGACGACCTTGGCCGCCAATTCGGTTTTGGCGTCTGTAGTCTGGGCATGCAGGCTGGTGGTAAGGGCAAGGCTGGCAAACGCCAGGGTGGTGATCAGTTTGTTCATCAATTTTGTTCCGGGTTGACGGCATCGTTGCCTGCGTCGTTTTCAGTGTCGGTACCCAGGCTTTCGTCTGCCTCTTCCAGTGCCGCGTCATTTTCAACAATGCGCTGGAGGCCGCTGAGTTGGGAGCCTTCGTCCAAGCCTATCAGCGTAACACCCTGGGTGGCACGCCCCATTTCACGAATCTCGCTGACGCGGGTGCGCACCAGTACGCCCCTGTCCGTGATCAGCATGATTTCGTCGTCGGCGTGAACCAGCGTTGCTGCAACCACCTTGCCGTTGCGTTCGCTTTGCTGGATGGCAATCATGCCCTTGGTGCCACGGCCATGACGGGTGTATTCGGCAATCGAAGTGCGCTTGCCAAAACCCTTTTGGGTAGCCGTCAGCACACTTTGTTCGCCATCTTCCGCAACCAGCATGGCGATGACCCGCTGACCCTCTTCCAGATTCATCCCCCTGACACCTCTCGCATTGCGGCCCATTGGCCGGACATCGTTTTCATCAAATCGAACCGCTTTGCCGCCGTCGCTGAACAGCATCACGTCATGCGTTCCATCGGTCAGGGAAGCGCCGATCAGATAGTCACCTTCGTCCAGCACCACGGCAATGATGCCGCCCTTGCGCGGGTTGCTGAAATCGTCCAGCGGCGTTTTTTTGACCGTTCCCATGGATGTGGACATGAAAACAAACTGGTCAGCAGGAAAGCTGCGTTTTTCCCCGGTCAATGCCAGCACCACGGTGATTTTTTCACCCTCCTGCAGCGGGAACATGTTGACAATCGGCCGGCCACGCGACCCGCGCGATCCGGCGGGAACTTCCCATACCTTGAGCCAGTAAAGCCGGCCCCGGTCTGAGAAGCACAGGATGTAGTCATGGGTATTGGCAATGAACAACTGGTCAACCCAGTCGTCCTCTTTGGTTGCGGTGGCCAGTTTTCCGCGACCACCACGCTTTTGCGCCCGGTATTCTGAAAGGGGCTGGCTCTTGATATAGCCGGTGTGCGACAGTGTGACCACCATGTCCGTCGGGGTGATCAGGTCTTCTGTGCTCAGGTCAAACGAACTGTGCTCGATATGGCTGCGCCGCGCGCCCAGCTTGGTCTGGCCGAATTCCAGCCTGATGGCGCCCAGTTCTTCACCAATGATGGTGGAAACCCGTTCCGGCTTGGCCAGAATATCGAGCAGGTCGTCAATCTCGGCCATGACCTCCTTGTATTCAGCAACGATCTTGTCTTGCTCCAGGCCCGTCAGGCGCTGAAGGCGCATCTGCAGAATTTCCTGGGTCTGGGTTTCCGACAGACGGTAGAGTCCGTCGTTGCCCATGCCAAATGATTTCTCGAGCCCGTCCGGACGGTAATCGTCTGCATTGACGATGCCGCCGTCGCTCCGCGCACGGGTCAGCATTTCACGCACCAGGCTGCTGTCCCATGCCCGGGTCATCAGTTCGGCTTTCGCCACGGGCGGTGTCGGGGCATTGCGAATGATGGCAATGAACTCGTCGATGTTGGCCAGTGCGATGGCCAGGCCTTCCAGCACGTGACCGCGATCGCGTGCCTTGCGCAATGTGAACACCGTGCGACGCGTGACCACTTCGCGGCGGTGCGAGATGAAAACCTGGATCAGGTCTTTCAGGTTGCACAGTTTGGGCTGGCCATTGATCAGCGCCACCATGTTGATGCCAAACGTATCCTGTAACTGCGTTTGCTTGTACAGATTGTTCAGCACCACTTCAGGCACTTCGCCACGCTTGAGATCGATGACCAAGCGCATGCCCGACTTGTCGCTTTCGTCCTGGATGTGGCTGATGCCCTCGATCTTTTTTTCGTGCACCAGTTCGGCCATGCGCTCCTGGAGCGTCTTTTTGTTGACCTGATAAGGCAGTTCGTCGACGATGATGGACTGGCGCTGGCCTTTGTCTATATCCTCGAAATGGCATTTTGCGCGCATCACGACCCTGCCTCGTCCGGTGCGGTAGCCATCTTTCACGCCATTGATGCCGTAAATGATTCCCCCGGTGGGAAAGTCAGGTGCCGGAATGATTTCCATCAGTTCATCAATGGACGCTTGCGGATGTTTCAGCAGATGCAGGCAGGCATCCACCACTTCATTCAGGTTGTGCGGCGGAATGTTGGTTGCCATGCCCACGGCAATGCCGCCTGAGCCATTGACCAGCAGGTTCGGCAGGCGTGTCGGCATGACCAATGGTTCCTGCTCGCTGCCGTCATAGTTGGGACCAAAGTCAACTGTTTCCTTGTCCAGATCGGCCAGCAGTTCGTGGGCAATCTTGGACAGCCGGATTTCCGTGTAGCGCATCGCCGCAGCGCTGTCGCCATCGACCGAGCCGAAGTTGCCCTGTCCATCCACCAGCAAATGACGCAGTGAAAAGTCCTGTGCCATGCGAACGATGGTGTCATAGACCGACTGGTCACCGTGCGGGTGGTATTTGCCAATGACATCGCCGACGATACGCGCGGACTTTTTGTAAGGCCGGTTCCAGTCGTTGTTCAATTCATGCATGGCAAACAGCACGCGCCGGTGCACTGGCTTGAGTCCGTCACGGGCATCAGGCAGGGCGCGGCCCACGATAACGCTCATCGCATAGTCGAGGTAGCTTCTTCGCATTTCCTCTTCTAGGCTGATGGGCAGGGTTTCTTTTGCGAACTGGGTCATGAAAAGCCTGGTTTGAGAAGTGTCAAGGTAAGAAAGAAAAGTGTTTTGATTTTAAGGCTCGAGTTTAAAACGGCTTGTTTGTGGCAGGTCTGCAACATATTTAGAAGAAACACAGCTCTGTGTCAGACGAAGGCCACAGCGCGCTTGAAGCCCAGAATGTGTGTGGCACAATCAATGTAACTCCTCGAGTGATGGTCACTTGGGGCGTGTAATCTTAATAATCGCAGCAAGTCTGCGGCTTTTCTCTAGAGGAGAATCATGAACAAACTCAACAAAGTGGCAATGTTGTTTGCTTCCGCAGCGCTTGTTACCGCCGCTGGTGCGCAAACAATCGACAACTGGAAAAACGGCAACAACGAATTGGTCTGGAAAAACGGCACCAACGAATTGTGCTGGCGCGATAACTTCTGGACACCAGCCACTGCTGCTCCAGGTTGCGACGGTGCTATTGTGCCTGTGGTGGCTCCTGCTCCCGTAGCCGTTGCTCCTCCTGTAGCCGCTCCAGTTGTTGTTCCTGTGGCTCCGCCTGCGGCGACCAAAGTTACCTACGCTGCCGATGCTTTCTTTGACTTTGACAAGTCAGTGATCAAGCCAGCAGGCAAGGAAAAACTCGATGATCTGATCGGCAAGATCAAGGATATCAACCTTGAAGTGATTATTGCTGTCGGTCATACTGATTCTGTTGGCAGTGACTCCTACAACCAAAAATTGTCAGTCCGTCGCTCAGAAGCTGTGAAGGCTTATCTGGTGTCCAAAGGCATCGAGAAGAACCGCGTTTACACCGAAGGCAAAGGCGAGAAGCAGCCCGTTGCTGACAACAAAACCGCCGAAGGCCGCGCAAAGAATCGCCGCGTCGAAATCGAAGTGGTCGGCACCCGCGCCAACAAGTAATTCCTTTCGGATTACCCAAAAAAGCCGCGCAACAGCGCGGTTTTTTTATGCCTCAACGATAATAGTTCGATGCCTACAACCAAAAATTTTGACCCTGCCGAATTGGCTAAATTTTCTGATCTTGCCCATCGCTGGTGGGACAAGGAAAGTGAATTTCGCCCATTGCACGAAATCAACCCGCTGAGGCTTGACTGGATTTCAAGTCTTGTGTCGTTGGATGGGCTTCGTGTACTTGACGTAGGTTGCGGTGGCGGAATCCTGGCAGATTCAATGGCACGCCAAGGTGCCACCGTGCTGGGAATAGATTTGGCGAGCAAGGCATTGAAAGTTGCCCAGCTTCATGCGCTAGAGGCTCAGACCCAAGGTGTCGAATACCGTGAAATAAGTGCCGAAGCGCTCGCGGCTGAGCAGCCTGGAACCTTTGACATGGTGACCTGCATGGAAATGCTAGAGCATGTGCCTGATCCGGGTGCTGTGGTCAAAGCCTGTGCAGATTTGGTCAAACCGGGTGGCTATGTGTTTTTTTCGACCATCAACCGAAACGCCAAGGCATTTCTATTTGCCATCGTCGGCGCAGAATACATGCTCAACATGCTGCCACGCGGAACGCATGAATACTCCAAACTGATCAAGCCCAGCGAACTTGCCCGTTATTGCCGGGCAACCGGTCTAGATTTCGTGCAGACCAAAGGCCTTGAATACAACCCGCTGACACGTCATTACTGGCTGAGTGCCAATACCAGCGTCAATTATCTTGTGGCGACTCGAAAACCGCATCAAGTTTCAAGCCATGCCGAAAAAGGATTGACGGCGACATGATCAGCAATATAAGTGCCGTGCTGTTTGACCTGGACGGTACGTTGATCGACAGCGCCCCGGACCTCGGTGCCGCTGCGGACCAAATGCGCACTGACAGATCGCTTGAGTCACTGCCTTTGTCACTTTACCGTTCAATGGCCGGGGCTGGTGCCAGAGGAATGATTTCGGTGGCTTTTGGGCTGACGCCCGAAGATGCTGAATTCGAAGCGTTGAAAGAGGAGTTTTTTTCCAATTACGAAGCACGTCTGGTGAAAGATACCTATGCGTTCGAAGGTGTGTTCGAACTGATTGCGCGTATTTGTAGTTCGGGACTCAAATGGGGTGTGGTCACCAACAAGGCAGCACGATTCACAATTCCCTTGACCGGTGCCATGCCACTTTTTACAACAGCCCAGACAATCATCAGTGGCGACACCACATCTCATGCAAAGCCGCATCCCGCGCCGTTGCTGGAAGCGGCTCGTCAACTGGACCTGTCCCCGCACTGCTGCGTTTATGTTGGTGATGATGAGCGCGACATCATGGCAGGTCGCGCAGCCGGGATGCCCACAGTGGCTGCAGCTTATGGTTACTTGGGAAAAATCAGCGATACAAAAAGCTGGAATGCCGATTTCACAATCATCAAGCCTTTAGAACTCTTGAATTTACTGAAATTGGCTTAAGATAGAAGGCTTGGGGCTGCATTGGTTTCGACGTGGGTTCGGACGCGGTGTGGTGCATGTCGAGCTGAGTGTGCTCGTAAAACTGATTCAAACAAACTAACTGCAAACGACGAACGTTTCGCACTCGCAGCTTAATTGCCTGTGAGCTTTACAACAGCAGGCCGATGGGCTGGGCAAGGGGTTTTTAGCGCAAGTTAAAGATTCCAGGCTGTAAAGATAATTTTATCGGCTGGCTCCTGGCTGGGTACCTTAACCCGGGGCAAGAAAATAGGGTGCTGGCGTCCTGTGTAGCATGCGACTGTGCGATACAGGTGGCGAGACTTAAATCAGACCGCTAAACATGTAGATCTGCCCGAACAAGGCTTGCGGACGGGGGTTCAAATCCCCCCAGCTCCACCATACGACCCGACAAAGGCCGCCAACGACATACAGTTGGTGGCCTTTTTCTTTGTAAAACGAAAAACTTGTATTTCTGCTCAATGCATCAAGGTGCATCAGGGTTATTGGCGGGCCCTAGGTTGAACGGGAGATGGACTGAAAACGTATTCGGTCAGACCATATCAAACATCTTGGTAAAACCAGTCGGTGACAAGCCTGGTTTCAACCAGTTATTTGAGGTTTGCAGGCGGCTCAGACTTTCGCTGCTTCTCGGTCAAGCCCCGAATGGGAATCGACTTGAATGACATTTGCGGACTGTCAAGCTTGGCCTCGGTGTTCATGAGGTGATCGAGTGTGATGCCATCCAGTACCGCCAAATAGGCATTTGTGGCATCGTGGAGCACATCCTTCAGTGAGCAGGCCGCGCTCATGATGCAATGGCTTTTGTCGGGGTTAAAACACTCGGCCATGTAAAAGTCGGGTTCGGTGCTCCGCACCACCGCGCCAATGTTGATCTGATCAGGTTCCCGGCCCAGTCGCAGCCCGCCCTTGCGGCCGCGCAGCGATTCAACCACCCCCATGATTCCCAACTGGTGCACCACCTTGGTGAGGTGGTTTTTGGCGATGTCGTGCGCATCGGCAATGTCCTGGATGGTCACCAGCTGTTCCCTGTTGGCAGCCAGGTACATGAGTGTGCGCAATGCGTAATCGGTGTAGGTGGTCAGTCTCATGCGCTTGGATTCTCGGGTGTAGGAAATGTGCCGGCAGGGACGTGTCTGCGTGGGAAACCTTGTCAATTCTATAGAGCGTGATGCTTTTTGGTCATGCTGCGAATAAAAAATGCATTTTTTATGTATCTTTATTAAAGATGTAATTAGAATGCATGTTATTAATTTGAAGTGTTTTAAATTTTTCAACCGCAACCACCAAGGAACTTTGTCATGCACGCTACGCGCAAACTCTGGACCTGGCTTGCTGTCATCTGTGTGATGTCTTTTGCCGTTCTTGGCTGGGTCGGAACAGAGATTTACCTGACAGCACCGCCAATTCCCAAACAAGTCATCAGCACCCAGGGAACCGTGTTGTTCTCTGAAGGACAGGTTCAGCGCGGCCAGAAAGCCTGGTTGTCGGCCGGTGGCCAGCAACTTGGATCGGTCTGGGGACACGGCAGCTACCTGGCGCCCGACTGGTCAGCCGACTGGCTGCACCGCGAGGCGCTGGCCTTGCGGAGCGTCTGGGCACAGCGCGATTTTGGCAAGCCCTTTGAGGCGCTGAGGGTGGGCCAGCAGGCCGAACTCAACGCCCGTCTGAAAACCGAGATGCGTGGCAACACCTATGACGCTGCCACCGGCGCGATCACTTTGTCGCCCGAGCGCACCGAGGCCGTGCAACAGGTGGTGAAGCACTACACCGACCTGTTCGGCGATGCGCCGTCGCTCGACAAGCTGCGCGAGCAGTACGCCATGAGTTCGGGTTTGTTGCCTGACGCGGACGACCTGAACGCGCTGCCAGCGTTCATCTTCTGGTCTTCGTGGTCTGCCGCCACCGACCGGCCCAATGAAACCGACTTGAGCTACACCAGCAACTGGCCGCATGAGCCGCTGGTGGACAACACGCCGACCGCCAGCGCCGGCATGTGGTCGATTGCCAGCATCATTTTCATGATCGCCGCCATTGCCGGCATGATTTTTTACCACTCCACGCACAACGAAGGCGGCGACCCGACGCCGCCCAAGAACGACCCGCTGTTTGACCTGAAGCCGACGCCGTCGATGAAGGCCACGCGCAAGTATTTCTACGTGGTGATCGGACTCATCATGGCGCAGGTGGGCATGGGCGTCATCACCGCCCACTATGCGGTCGAAGGCCAGAGCTTCTTTGGCTTCCCGCTGGGCCAGATTTTGCCGTTCACCGTGAGCCGCACCATCCACACCCAGTTCGCCGTGCTGTGGATTGCCACCGCCTGGCTGGCCACCGGCCTGTACATTGCGCCAGCCATTTCCGGCCACGAGCCCAAGTACCAGAAGCTCGGCGTCGATGTGTTGTTCTATGCGCTGCTGTTCATCGTCGTCGGCTCGACCGTCACGGGCTGGATCGGCACCTTGCAGCACCTGGGCACCGACTTCAGTTTCTGGGTCGGCAACCAGGGGCTCGAATTCACCAGCATGGGCCGTGTCTGGCAAATCCTGCTGTTCATCGGCCTGCTGTTCTGGGTGACCTTGCTGGGTCGCGGCCTGATGCCTGCCTTGAAAAAGCCGTCCGAAAGCCGTGGCCTGATCGCCATGGTGTTTCTGGCTGCGCTGTGCATCGGCGGGTTTTACGCCACGTCGCTGACCTGGGGCCAGACCACGCATTACTCGATGGTCGAGTACTGGCGCTGGTGGCTGGTCCACCTGTGGGTGGAAGGCTTCTTTGAAGTGTTCGCCACCGCCGTCATCGCGCTGCTGTTCACCCGCCTGGGCCTGATTCGTGCCAGTACCGCCAACAGCGCCATCGTGCTGGAAACCATCGTGTTCCTGTTCGGCGGCATCCTGGGCACGCTGCACCACCTGTACTTCACCGGCACGCCGACCTTCGTGATTGCGATTGGCGCGATGTTCTCTGCACTGGAAGTGGTGCCGCTGGCCATGATCGGCTTCGAGGCCTACAACAGTTTCCAACGCGCCAAGGCCGCACCCTGGGTGCAGTCGTACAAGTGGTCGATCATGTGCTTCATTGCCGTCGGTTTCTGGAACGTGGTGGGCGCCGGCCTGCTGGGCTTCACCATCAACACGCCGATTGCGCTGTACTACCTGCAGGGCCTGAACATGACCGCAGCCCACGGCCACGCCGCGCTGTTCGGTGTCTACGGCATGCTCGGCATCGGTTTGCTGCTGTTCTGCCTGCGCGGCCTGTCCGACCGCCTGGCCTGGTCCGACAAGTTGCTGGCGCCCATGTTCTGGTGCCTCAACATCGGCCTGGCCATGATGGTGTTCATCTCGCTCGTGCCTGCCGGTATTTACCAGGCCTGGGCCAGCATGACCCAGGGCATGTGGTTTGCGCGTTCGCCGGAAGTCGTCCATTCAAGCTTCATGGAAACGCTGGTCTGGATGCGTGTTCCGGGCGATGTGGTGTTTGCCATCGGCACGGTGTTCCTGGCCTGGTTTGCCATCCGCTTGCTGACCGGTGGCAAGAAGCAGCCTGTGCTGGTGGGCGCAACCCACGCCAAACAGGCTTGACAAAGCACAGCAGCCCTTGCTGAAAAGGTCGGTCACAGCTGCCTTTTCAGCCACCAATTTTTCATGATCCTCGTTAAATTTTTTAATTCTTCAGGAGAATTCTCATGAGCCACAACTGCGCGCTCCCCGTGACGTCCGAAGGCGTCTATCCCTTCGATGCACGCGGCGTTGCCAAGCGCTTTCGCCACGCGGCCATTTTTGGCGCGCTCGATTCGCTGCAACCCGGCGAAACCATGCGCTTTTGCAATGACCACGACCCGTTGCCGCTGCTGTCGCAGATCAACGCCCGTTTTGGACCCAACGTCAGCATCGCCTATGTCCAGCGCAACCCGGGTGAAATCGTGATTGATTTCAAGGTCGTGGGCTGAATCCGCGCGCACGGCTTCGCTGCTGGCGGGCTGTCAAAATGGCGGCTTTGCCATGTCGCCACCAGGTGCCAGGACGCGGGTTGAAGACCGGCGGACCTGGCACTGCTGTTTTCGCTATTTCGCATTGACCCGCACCACCCGCGCCTAGAACCATGAACTACCTCGCCCTGAAGCACCTGCACATCACCTTTGCCGTCCTGAGCGGCAGCTTTTTTCTGTTGCGCGGGGTGTGGATGCTGCTGGACTCACCCCTGCTGCAGCGCCGCTGGGTGAAGGTGGTGCCGCACGTCGTGGACACGGTCCTGCTGACCAGCGCGCTGGTGCTGGTGTTCTGGAGCGGGCAGTACCCGTTCGTGCAGAACTGGCTGACGGCGAAGGTGCTGGCGCTGGTGGCCTACATCGTGCTGGGCACCATCGCCCTCAAGCGCGGCAAGACCAAGGGTGCCCGGACATTTGCACTGCTGGCCGCACTGGCCACCTTTGCCTACATCGTCGCGGTGGCGCTGACACGGCAGGCAGATGTGGTGTGGCAGGTTTTGGGAATGGGTCGCTGATTTAAACGTTAAAAAACGCGTTTTCCGCAATCCCTGTATGCATGGTCAGCTATGAAATAAATAGTGCCAGCACGACATTCACAAGCGTTAGCCAAAGGGCCGTCGCCCTCACTTTCCCGGCCCGGCCAGCAGCAAGCGGACCAGCGGATGCAGCACCTTTTTGTGCGCGGCAATGGCATAGAAATGCTCCGCCACGCCATCGCAGGCGCCGACGCGCGCCACGCCATAGCGGCTGGTCAGTTCTTCATGCACCAGCTCGGCCGCCGGAAAAACGCCCATGCCACTGGCGCCAAAGGTCTTGAGCAATGCACTGTCCTCGAACTCGCCCACGATGTGCGGCCGGATGCCCAGGCGTTCAAACCACTGGTCAAGTGCGGCTCGCACATCGGCATGGCCGGTCGGCAGCAGCACCGGGACCCTGGCCAGCGAGTGGGGAAAGTCCTGCAGTGCTGCGGCCTGCCAGGCCGGCGGCGCATACCAGGCGAGCAGGGACGAGCCCAGCGGATGGCTGTACACCTTGAGGTTGGGATTGGACGGCGCCGGCCGGTCGGCCAGCACCACGTCAAGCCGGTGCAGCGCCAGGTCGCCCAGCAGGTCGTCGAACTTGTCTTCATGGCAGAGCAGCCGCAGGCCCGGCGCCTGCATGACCGGCTGCATCAGCAATCTGACAGCCAGCTTGGGCAGCGTGTCGGACACGCCGAGCGTCAACCGCACAGCCGGTGTACCCATGGCCTCGCGCAGCACCGCCGGCAGCTGCTCGCCCAGCTGAAAGATCTGTTCGGCCTGGCGCATGGCGGCCAGACCGGCTTCGGTCAGCGCCAGGCCGCGCCCTGCCGGCTTGAGCAGCGCAAAGCCCAGCGACCGCTCCAGCTCGCGCACCTGCGTGCTCACGGTCTGCACCGCCATGCCCAGGCGTTCGGCAGCGCGCACCATGCCGCCTTCCTTGGCCACAACCCAAAAATAGTAAAGGTGCCGGTAGCTGAAATGCATGCTCATCGTCAGGTTTTTCAGAAGTCTTGTTCAATAATTATCTGCTTTTCAGGAAGCGATTCAGCCTCTATTCTTGCCTCCATCTTCAACCTCACCCCGGGAACACTGCAATGCAAGTCATTTTTGAATCCCGCGCGACCCATGGCCGTCAGTTTCAAGCCCTGGCCGAGCAGCGCGTCCGTTTTGTGCTGCGCCACCTGCGCTGGCTGGTGCCGCAGGCGAACATCCGGCTGTCGGATGTGAACAGTCCGCGCGGCGGCATTGACAAGCGTTGCCAGGTCGAGTTCGCCACGCAGGGCAGGGGCCGCATCGTCAGCACCGCGATGGCCGCCGACTGGCGCACCGCGCTCGAAGGCGCGCTGTCCCGGGCTGCCCGGCGCACCGTCCGCAGCGTGCGGCGCAGCCAGGTGCGCGAGCGCATGCCGCCACCGCAGCGACTCTTCGCCACAGACCTTTGAACCTTCCATCCCTTATCCGCCCACCCAAGGAACACTCCATGCGCAGCTATCCCCGAAACAGTCCACAAGCCGCCACCCGGATTCTGGCCCTGGCCATGCTTGCCGATGGCCACCAGTGCCCCTCGGAACTGGCCCTGCTCGAACGGCTTGACGTGCATGCGCAACTCGGCCTGAGCCGCACCGAACTGCACGCCGTGGTGCATACCTTTTGTGAAGACCTGATGGCGGTTTCGGTCGGCATGTGCTGGGCCGACCTGTCGCAACTCAGGCCCGATCCGCTGCGCCAGGTGCTGGGGGAGGTTGACGATCCCGCCCTTCAGTGCCTGGTGATGGAACTGTGCATTTCCCTGGTCGAGGCCGACCGTTTCCTGGCCGACACCGAGTCGGTGGTGCTGGCGGCGGCCTTGCTGCAGTGGGGCCTGCCCCGGCAGGCGTTGACAGCCGCTCCCGACGAAGCCCAAGACCGAACACCAGAAACCGAGTGGCATCGTGCCGCCTGAGCCGTGGCCGTGGCAATCTTCAGGCCAGACTGGCCGCTTCCTTGGCCCGCAGCTTGGCGCCAATGTATTCGCCATGGGTCACATGCAGCAGTCCGGCGATCTTGCTGATCAGGTGGTTTTCGTTCGCATGCAGGTGGTCGTCGGCATAGGCCACCTGCCACATGTGCTCCACCATGCGGATTTTTTCGGGATGGCCCAAACTGTCGTTGAGGCGCGTGGTGAACTGGTGGTAGTCCGAGGCGGTGCGCGCAGTCTGCTCGGCCAGTTTCACCAGCGGCGCCAGTTCGTCGTCACGCAGCGCAAACTTTTCACGCAGGCTGGCCAGCACCGAATGGCGTTCTTCGGCATGGCTGGCCGGGTCGGCGCGCATCACTTCCACCAGCAAAACAGCCGTCGCCATTTTGAGTGCATGGTCTCGCACCTGAGGGCTTTCCTCTGCAGTGCCGGTGAAAGCGTCTAACAAATCCTTGAAGGCTCTGATCATGGGTTTTCCAAAAAAAATAGGGTGTGGTGCCGTTGCTATGCGGCAACCACTGTGCGACTTTATAAAGTTGAGACGAGTTCCCGCCGATCAATGGCTGCGTGTAACCTCTGGTTTGCCAGGCGCGTGGTCTAAAAAAGTGCATCGGGACACGCTTGCAATTGCCAGGTAAACACCGGGTAAATATTGGTTTTCCTTACCTCGCGTTAACAATTGCAAGCCAACAATGGCCGCACTGGATCACCTGCAGCCTTAGAAAAGCTGCAATTCAGGGGCAGCTTGGGTGACGGGGTGGACGACAGGCGAAATACTTTTCGCATCTGCTGCCCGTCATCCAAACTGCCAGCACGTCCATCGCTACCGGAGAAACCCATGAAATCGAAAGTCCTGATCGTTTCCTTGCTGGCCAGCGCCGCGTTTGCCGGACTCGGCATGGGCCCCGCCATGGCCCAGACCAGCACGCCGCGCATTGACCAGGCGCAACAAGCCATCAGCGCACGCATCCAGCAGGGTCTGGCGTCGGGCCACATCACGCCTTATGAAGCACAAACGCTGATCCGCCGCGAGCGCGACATCCAGTTGCGCGAAGCGCAGTACAAGTCCAACGGCACGGCGACGCCGCAGGAACGCCAGCGGCTGCGCAACGACGTGAGCGCGCTGAGTGCCGACGTTGAACGCATCATTGCCAACAGCAACATGGCGCGCCCGCCCGTCAATGCCGGCAACACCCCCGGCATCGACAAACGGGAATACGAGGTGGGCCGGCGTATCGACGAAGGCGTGCGTTCGGGCCGCATCACCCAGCGCGAAGCGCGCAGGCTGCAAAGCCGGACGCGCGAGATCGCACGCCACGAGGCCTTCTTCAAGTCCGACGGCGTGGTGACGCCGCAGGAACGCCGCCAACTCCGCAACGAACTCGATGCCCTGCGCGACGAGGTGGAACGCTTGATCAGCAACGACCGCCGCGCTCACCGTTGAGACGCCCGATGCACGGTGACGTGGCGCGTCCCTTCACCGGTTTTGTATCCGCCAGGCTGCTTGGCCCGTCAGGAAGGGATCAAGCGGTTTTTGATGCCAAAAAAGGCTTTTGCGCAGGCTGCATATGCTTTTAAAGCTATATAAATAATAGCATTTGAAGACCGGGCAGCCCGGTCAAAAAATACCGAAAGAGCACCTGCAAAGCCGTGGCTTCAACGCAGAGTGGACTGCACCCAGCGCACGATGTCGGCTGCGCCCATGGCGCCCGGTTGCCGCGCAATCTCGCGGCCGTCCCGGAACAGCGCCAGTGTCGGAATGCTGCGGATATTGAAGCGCGTTCCCAGGCTGGGTACGGCTTCGGTGTCAACCTTCACCAGACGCACCTGCGGCTCCAGTTGCGCTGCCGCCTGCTCGTAGGCCGGTGCCATCTGGCGGCACGGGCCGCACCACGGCGCCCAGAAATCGACCAGCACCGGAATCTGGTTGCGGCTGATGTGCTTGTCAAACGCCGCCTCGTCCAGGGCGGCCGAATGCGCGGTGAACAGCGCCTGCTTGCAACTGCCGCAGGTCGGCGCGCTGCCAAGCTGGTCGGCAAGCACCCGGTTGGTGGTGTGGCAATGCGGGCAAACGATGTGAAGTGAATCGGTCATGGACTGCATCTTTGGCCTGAAGTTGAAATTACAAGCACGCCGCGTCGCATCGTGTGGCGCCATCGTCAAGGCGTTCAGGCGGCGCATCAGAGGGTTCAGACCGATGCCTTGGGCAGCATGGCCCGCAAGGTGCTGTCGCGTTTGATGTAGTGGTGAAACAGGGCCGCGGCGGCATGCAACCCGATCAGGTAATAGCCGATGGTGCCGACCAGTTCGTGAATTTCCTTGATCTGGCCTGCCAGTTCCTTGTTTTTCCCGATCAGCGCCGGAAGTTCGAGGCCAAAAAATGGAATCGGTTTGCCTGCCGCGCTCAGCATGAGCCAGCCCGCCAACGGCATGCCGATCATGAGGACGTACAGCATCACGTGCACCGCTTTGGCCGCCAGCGTCTGCCATGGAGGCGGGGCCGGTTCAATGCGCGGGGCCGGGTATGTGACACGCATTGCCAAGCGCAGCCACACCAAACAAAATATCAGCAGGCCAAACATGAAATGCAGACTTTTCACTGACTCGCGCAGTTCAGTGCCTTTCTCAAACAGGCCGCGCAACTCGATGCTGGCGTAAACCACCACGAACAGAATCACCATCAGCCAATGCAGGGCAATGCTAGCCGTGTGGTATCGATTTTTTTGTATTTGAAGGGGCATGACAGTCTTTTTCATGGGTAAGGGGTGCCTTGATTATGAAAATGACCAGATTAAGAGTGTCTTAAGGGTTTTTTTGAAATCGTAAAATCTTCTTTTAAATCAAGGATTTAGATGATTGGCGATGGGGTTTGGAAAGTGCCTGAAGGAAGCCCATTACGGGCAGGCCACCCTTTTTAGGCACACGAAGTCCGCCCCGTTCCGGCGCGCTGCCCAGGGACGTGGCATCTGCAGGAGTTGTCCATGCCGCCCGGTGAACCGACAATACGGTTTTGATATGTCCAGGAGTGCCCTGTTTTGAACCTGTCCTGCAAGCGTTACAGCGCAATCCTCGGCCTGGCCGGCTTTATCAGCCTTTCGGGCCTGCTGACGGGTTGTGCCAGCCCGGTGAAATCATTTGCGTCGCAGGAGGAATTCGGCTCGACCGTGACCTATTCACGGCTGTTCGACTCCACCGCCGCGCAAACCTGCGAAGCGTCCAGGCGGGCCTTGCTGAGCCAGGGCTACATCATCAGTTCGGCCCGGGAAGACATGGTCGAAGGCCGCAAGAGCTTCCAGCCTGAGCCTGAGTCGCACCTGCAGATGGAAATCCGCGTCGTCTGCGCGCCGGATACCCCCGACGGCAAGGTCAGCCTGGGTTTCGTCACCGCGCTGCAGGATGTGTACGCCCTGAAGAAAAGCAACAATTCGGCCAGCCTGGGCGTGGGCGCGCTCGGGTCGGTGTCTCTTCCGTTCAGCTCCAGCAACGATGCCATGGTCAAGGTGGGCAGCCGGACCATTTCATCCGACGCCTTTTATGACCGATTTTTTGACCTGGTCAGGCGATATTTGGTGGTGGACGACACCGCCAACTGATCATCGAGCCGCCATGGCCAGGCCGGCATCGGCCTCGCGCCAGTGGCCTTGCGCCAGGCCGTCGAGCGAATAAGGGCCGACGGCGGCGCGGATCAGGCGCAGCGTCGGAAATCCCACTGCCGCCGTCATGCGGCGCACCTGGCGGTTGCGCCCTTCGCGAATGCCCAGCTCGATCCAGCCGGTGGGAATCGACTGCCGGACGCGCACCGGCGGATCGCGCGGCCACAGTGCGGGCGGCTCCGGCATCAGGCTGGCGCGTGCTCGCAGGGTGGGGCCGTCGTTCAGCTGAACGCCCTGGCGCAGGCTTTGCAGCGCGGCTTCCCCGGGCACGCCTTCCACCTGGACCCAGTACGTCTTCTGCATCTTGAAGCGCGGGTCGGCAATGCGCGCCTGCAGCCGGCCGTCGCGGGTCAGCAGCAGCAGGCCTTCGCTGTCGGCGTCAAGCCGGCCCGCCACATACACCCCCGGCAGATCGATGAAATCCTTCAGACCGCGCCAGCGCCCTTCGGGCGTGAACTGGCTGAGCACGCCATACGGCTTGTTGAAAACGATCAGCCCCGGCAAACCCATCAGCCGCCCAGCTGGTCGGCCAGCGCCAGGAAGTCCCGGGCGTGCCGGGTATTGGCAGGGCAGGGCGACACGTCCTTGGGCTGGCCGGCGCCAAACTCCGCCGGACGCTCGATGTAGGCGGTCTGCAGGCCGCAGGCACGCGCGGCGGCCAGGTCGTCCTGGTGGGCGGCCACCAGCATCACCTCGGACGGCGCCACGTCGAACACCCGGGCCACGCCACCGTAAGTCGCCGGGTCGGGCTTGTAGGCCCGGAACACTTCGGCCGACAAAATGCAGTCCCACGGCAGGCCGCCGTGCTTGGCCATGTCGGCCAGCAGGCCGATGTTGCCGTTGGACAGCGTGCAAAGCATGTGCTGCGACTTCAGGCGCGTCAGTCCCTGCACCACATCGGGCCACGGGTCCAGCCGGTGCCAGGCCTTGTTCAAATGCCGCAGCTCGGCTTCGCTCAGGTCCTCAAGGCCGAATCGTGCCAGCAGCCCGTCAAGAATCAGGCGGTGCAGGTCGTCGATCAGCGTCCAGCCCAGTTCACCCGACATCACCCGGCGCATGGCCGGCTGGTAGCCGGCGCGCCAGGCAAGCGCAAAAGCGTTGCCGTCCACCGAGGGCCGCAGCGCCTGCACCTCGCGGGCAATGCCGCCATGCCAGTCCACCACGGTGCCGAAAACATCAAAAGCCAGGACCTTGGGCGCGGGGAAGGGGGGTGTGTTCATGAACGTCATTATCGGCAGCCGGTTGGCAGCGGTCAGTTGATGGCCCGGATCACGATTGCCTGTTTTTTGGGCATGCCGCGCCAAGCCACGGCTGGCGCCGTTTTCGGGACTTGTCCAGTCACTTGTCCACAGGGCCATTCACAGTTGGCAGGCATAACCCCGACGCTCACTGGTTGAGGGACACCATCAGCAAAATCAGCAGCAACACGGCCAGCACGGCAAAGCAAATTTTTACCCAGCTGTAGGGCTGTTCGCCGGCCAGGGCGCCGGTGTAGCCATTGCCCACGACCTGGAAGCTGCGCGCGCCGTAGGTGTAATTGACCAGCCAGACCGGCACCAGAATGTGCTTGAAGGTGCGGCCCTGGAACTGCGCATCGACCTGCAGGTTGCGAAAGGTGTCGCCCGGCACCTGGCGGCCACACAGCGCCTGCAGGTGTTGCCGCATCGCGTCCTGGTTGAGCTTTTCGGCCTTGCCCAGGTCGATCTGGTAGCGCTCGACCGTCCAGCCGCGCACAAACTCGGGCGAATACGCTTGCAGGTCGGTCAGCGTCGGAAAAGGCTCGATCTGCCGCAGCAGCGCCGGGTGCACGCCGGCCGTGCCAGGCACCAGCTCGTCGTCAAAGAAGTGCGCCAGGCTGCCCGCCGCCGGCACCCAGCGCACCTGTCGCACTTGGCGGGTTTGCCGCTGGCCTTGGCTGTCCTGGTAGCTTTCGGTTTCGTCGTAATAGTGGCCGGCGTCGGCGCGCCAGCGGGCGCTGGCCTGGGCATCAAACGTCCAGTAGGGCAGGTACACGCCGCTCAGCGTGTCGGTCAGCGCGGCCGACTTGAGCTTGCTGGGCGCGAACCAGCGGGAGCCATACCACTGGCGCAGGCGGGTACGCATCTGCGTTTCGCTGACCTTGAACGGCAGCAGGCTTTGCGGCGTGATGGCGTCGTTGAGCGACAGGTGCTCGATGATCGACGGCGAGCCGCAAAAGTCGCAGCGCCTGGCGACCTTGCCATCGACAAACACCGAAATGGCGTGGCAGCTCTGGCATTGCACCTCGCGCTTTTGCGCTGCGGCCGCGTCGCCCCAGCCGCGCCCGCTGGCGGGGTGGCGCAGGGCTTGCTGCAGGTCCTGCTCGACGACGCTGGCGCCGGGCAGCGCCTGGCCCGGCGCATACGGCACCACCGTGCCGCAGTAGGGGCAGGCAAGCGCCTGCCGGGCGGCATTCCATTGCAGGTCGGCGCCGCACTCGGGGCAGGGGTGCTTGCCCACGGTGGCGGGCTGGTCGGTTGGCGCCATATTGTTGTTGTTTTCGGTGTCAGCGTTATCGGGCCAGCCGCCGTGAATGCGGCCGTGTAGGAATGAAAACGCCCGGGATTTCAGCCGCGCAGGAACTCTTCCAGCGAGGGTCTGGCGATGCGCCAGGCGTTGCCGATCTTGCGCGCCTTCAAGTCGCCCGCGTGGATGGACGCCATCACGTCCTCCAACGACACGCCCAGCCCCTGCGCCGCCTGCTCGGGCGTCAGCACGTCCAGCCCGGCAGCGGCAATGGCTGGAGGTGTGGCGGCGGGCGCTGCCGGTGTGCTGGCGGCGCCACCCTGCATGCCACGCACCATTTCTTGCGCCATGCCAAAGCCCATCGCCATCTGCGCGGGCAGGGTGGCGGCCGCCCCGGCCTCGCCGCCCTGGCCCAGCGCCAGGCCCATCTGGTACTTCACATAGTCGTTCAGGTTGCCGATCATGCCCATGCTGGAGCGCTTGTCGATGGCCTGCTCGACCTCGGGCGGCACCGACACGTTTTCCAGCACGAAGCTGGTGATTTCCAGTCCGTACTTCTCGCGCATGGCTGGATTGACCAGCGGCAGCAGCGCATCGCCCAGTTCGCCATAGCGCTGGGCCACGTCCAGCGCCGGAACGCCGGCGCGCGCCAGCGCTTCGGTGAACACGCTGACGATGCGCGAGCGCATGGTGTCGGCAAACTCTTCCAGCCGGAAGTTCTGGTCGGTGCCGGCCACTTCGCGCAGGAACTTCGCCGCCTCGACGATGCGAAAGTCGTAGGTGCCGAAGGCCCGCAGCCGCACCACGCCGAAATCCTGGTCGCGCATCATCACCGGGTTGGCCGTGCCCCACTTGTTGCCGGTGAAGAGGCGGGTGTTCAGGTAATAGATGTCGCACTTGAACGGCGACTGGAAACCGTATTTCCAGCCCAGGATGGTCGACAGGACGGGAACGTTTTCCGTGTTCAGGGTGTGCTTGCCAGGGTTGAACAGGTCGGCGTACTGGCCGGCGGCGACGAACTGCACCTGCTGCGATTCGCGCACGATCAGCTGTGCGCCGTTCTTGATTTCCTTGTCCTCGTCCGGCCAGCGGTAGGACAGCGTGTCGCGCGAGTCATCGGTCCATTCGATGACCTCGATCAACTGGTTCTTGATGAGGTGGAGCAGGCTCATGGGGGCGTCCTTTTCTGTCGATGGGTACGGGGTTGCAGGCGAAATGAAGCAGGTCTGGCCGGCGGCTTAAATCCACACCAGATCCGATGAGAAATCCGCCAGGCTTGAGTGGTCTGGCGCGGGCGCTTTTATTATGACCACACGGACCGCCGCACGGCGCGTGCAGTGCCCTCAACGGCCTGCGGGCCCTGCTTTGTTGCCAACCCACGCTTGAAAGACAACCACCCATGACCCCTGAACAGCAAGAAGCGCTCCTTTCCATCGCCCTGTTGGCCGCCTTTGCCGACGGCAGCAAAGCCGACGCCGAACGCGAGGAAATCCGCCGCATTGCCGAGTCCCTGTCCACCGAAGCAAATGCGCCCAACCTGACGCGGCTGTACCAGGACGTGCTGCTCAAGCGCATCAAGCTTGACGCCGCCGTGCAAAAGCTGAGCGACCCCAGCCATCGCCAGCTGGCCTACGAAATGGCGGTTTGCGTGTGCGATGCCGACGGCCAGCAGACCGGTGCAGAGCGCAGCTTTCTGGCCGACCTGCGCCAGCAACTGGCACTCGACCCGGCCCAGACCCGGGCTTTTGAGGCGCAGGCGGCGGCACTGGCTGAAGTCGAGCTGCCCGACACCGCGCTTCCGGTGCCTTCGCCAGTGGTGGCTGCTCTGCCGTCCAGCGCCAACGAGGCAGAAATGGACCGCTCCATCCTGAACCATGCGCTGGTCAATGGCGCGCTCGAATTGCTGCCGCAGTCGTGGGCGTCGATGGCCATCATTCCGCTGCAGGTCAAGATGGTCTACGGCATCGGCCAGGCGCATGGCGTAACCCTCGACCAGGGGCATATCAAGGAATTCATCGCCGCCGCCGGCGTGGGCCTGACTTCGCAGTACCTGGAGCAGTTCGGCCGCAAGCTGCTGGGCGGCCTGCTCGGCAAGCTGGCCGGCAAGACCATCGGCCATATCGGCAGCGCCGGCACCGGCATGGCGTTTTCGTTTGCCACCACCTATGCGCTGGGGCAGCTGGCCAAGCGCTACTACGCGGGCGGCCGGGTCATGAACACCGCATTGCTGCGCGAAACCTACCAGGGGCTGCTCGAGCCTGCCAAGAAAATGCAAACCGACTACCTGCCGCAGATCCGGCAAAAGGCAGCGACGCTGGATGTGGGACAAATCATGGCGATGGTGCGGGGGAAATAGCGCAAAACGGGTTGGGCCCTGCAAGGGATGAATTAAAAAATGCAGGATTTGCTACGATATCAATAGCTGCCAGCGCTTGTGCAGCAAGCGAAAAATGCCTTTTCGCGATTGAAAAAGGTAACCACTCAGATATTCTTGCGAGATAAAGCGCAATGACCTCATTGCCTCTGTCATCCCGGCCCCGGATCAAGTCCGGGGTTTCAGCATCCGGGAACCATGACATTGCCCCAGCGGGGCCATGGATTGCGGATCAAGTCCGCAATGACAAAAAAAAACGGGAAGCGTTTTGAGACAGCTGAGCAGTCACTGAAATAGGTTTTCTGGTCAAGTCAACCGCACTCCCGACACCCCGCTGCCTGTCAAATTCCGGAATGTTTTCAAGCTTCAATCAGGAACGCGCTCAGCCTTGAGTGAAACAGCCGGATCTTGTAGGCCAGATGGTGGCTGACCCTGGCGCGGTAGCCGTGCGAGATGGCGCGGACAGCGCTTTTGGACAGCCATTCCTGCCAGTTCCGGGTTTCCATGCGGCCAAACCGGTCGCAGTCGGCGCAAAAGGTTTCGAACTGCGCGTATTCGCAGCCCATTGACGCCGCTGAGGTCCTGAGCGTGCTTACTTCGTTAAAAAATGCCCTGTCGAATCCGCGTTTACGGTCAAGCACGTGCTCGGCCCGCTCCAGATAGGTTTGCGCCATTTGGGCGGACAACAAAAAGCCATAGTCGTTCAGCGAAATGATGGCAATGCGGTGCGTGCCTTCCACGATGAAAAAGGCAACGTCGTCCGGCGGGTCGAGGGTTTGCAGCGGCATGGTAAAGGTCTCCATGCTTTGCAAGGTAGACCTGGGCCAAACGACCGCCATCCGGTGGCTTGCTATTCCTGGCGTAGGAAAAAATGCATTTGGATTGACCGACAGGATTACAGCGCCCGGGTCCACACCAGCAGCAGGTTGTTGGACGGCATCGCGTGCCGTGCCGCCAGCTGCAGGCCGGCCTGCGCGGCTTCGACTTCCACATCTTCGCGGCGGCGCAGTCCCCAGTCGGCATCCTGCGCGCGCAGGCTTTGGTCGAACGCCCGGTTGCCCTCGGCGGTGGGAACGCCGTCCTCAAAGTAGGGGCCGTAGGTGATCAGCGCGCCGCCGGTCGCCAGGTGCCGTGCGCTCCCCTGCATCAGGGCGGCGCAGGTGGCCCACGGCGCGATGTGCAGCATGTTGGCGCAGACGATGGCGTCAAACCGCGCATCGTCTGGCAGCCAGCGCGGCGCCATCACATCGAGCCGCAAGGGCGGCAGGACATTGGCCACGCCGTGCTGCGCCATCCATCCGGCAATGCTGTCCAGCGCGCTGTGCTGCAGGTCGGTGGGTTGCCAGGTCCAGTGCGGGAGGCCGGCTGCAAACCAGGCGGCATGCTGGCCGGTGCCCGAGGCGATTTCCAGCGCGTTGCCGGCGTCGGGCAATACCTGGCGGAGCATGGCAAGGATGGGCTGCTTGTTGCGGTCGGCGGCGGGGCTGAAGTCGGGCATGGGCAAGAGCGTTGAAACTCGGGTTTAAGGGTTAAAAGTGGCTTTTGCGCTTGATGGGCTTGCGTAAACAGCTATGAAAAACAGAGCATCGCCCGTTTTGCAGCGGACGCAGCACCGGCTCAGGCCGGCAAAAACAGCGATGGGTCGACCATGGTGCGGTTCAGCATCACGCCCCAGTGCAGGTGTGGCCCGGTCACGCGGCCGGTGGCGCCGACTTTGCCCAGGGTTTCGCCGGTTTTCAGTACATCGCCCGTCGTGACGCCGATGGCGCTCAGGTGGCAGTACATGCTCAGCAGCCCGCCGCCGTGGTCCAGCCACACGGTGTTGCCATTGAAGAAATAGTCGCCGGTGTCAATCACGCGGCCCGGCAGCGGCGCCACGATGGCTGTGCCCGTGCTGGCGGCAATGTCCATGCCGCTGTGCGGATTGCGCGCCTGGCCGTTGAACACGCGCCGCAGGCCGAAGGAACTGGAACGCCGCCCCGGCACCGGCACACGCATGCGCAAGTCGCTGGCCTGCGCCAGCGGTTCGCTGAAGGTCGCCATCACCGTGGCCTGGTGCGCGCGCTCGCGTTCGTACCGCGCCTGGTTTTCGGGCGACAGGTCCACCGTGCCCGGCGCCACCTTCAGCCGCTGCTCGGTGTAGCGCTTGGGCGCCACGCTGTAGCCGATCTGGCGGGGACTGCTGTCTTCCGTGGTTTTCACCGTGATGCTCGCCCGGCCGGGCGCCGCCGACAGGGGAATGCCCACCAGCGCCGTCCATTCGATCACATCGCCCAGCACCAGCAAAGGCACCTCGCCCGCCTGCGCCACCGGCCGCGCCGCCGCCGGACCCAGTGACAGCCGGGCCACGCCGCCCGGAACCTGCAACGCGTTCGGCCAGACCTCGGCGGCCGGCGGCACGGCGGCGGCCGCAAGTTGCGGCGCAGGCAGCGCCAGCAAGCTGACGGCGCCTAATAGGGCGGTGCGGCGGTTCAACAGTGGAGGGGTGAGAAGGTGGTCGGTGGGCATGGGCGTAATTGATGAAGAGGGTGCGCAAGATTGATTATGGCTTTGTTCATTCACCTGCCCTGCGGGCGCTGCGCCAGTGCAGTCAGGCTGCCCGGCGTGGTTCTCAAATACCTTCAAGACCTGCTGTCAGGGTGATTTTTCTCTCAATGGACGCAACGTGAAAGCCTTGCCGCCATTTCCGTTTTTTTTCTGTCATTGACGCTGAAACACACAGTCCATGAACCAACACCCGCTTTCACCCACCCTGGCGCTTGCGCTGCGCGCACTGGCCTTGCTGGCGATGATCATCGTCGCCGAAATCGTCAACGGCACCGTTCGCACATGGGCCATTGCGCCGCTGGTGGGCGACTTCACGGCGCGGCAGATCGGCACCGTCGCCGGCTGCGTGCTGATTGGTTTGATTGCGTGGTTCGGCAGCCCCTGGCTCAAGCCCAGCAGCCGGCGTGCCCAATGGGCCGTCGGCGTGTTGTGGCTGACGCTGATGATGGGTTTTGAAGTGGCTTTTGGCCGACTGCTGGCCAATGCTTCGTGGCAGCAATTGGCCGCTGACTACAACCTGGCGCAGGGCAGGTTGCTGGGACTGGGCATGCTGTGGCTGCTGTGCGCGCCGAGGCTGGCGGCGGTTGTGCGCCAAAGGTGGGCTTCCCCGTGGTTCGTGGAAACGCTCAAAAGCCGGAAGCAAGGCGAGCAGCGCAGGCAGCGCTGAAGCCCGTTGCCGGCGCCATGGGCCCTGGTTAGCTGGCTTGCTCCGTCGTCATGGTGATCTTGCCATCGCGCACATAGTCGTCGAACTGGGTGCGTGGAATGGCGGTCAGGCCGGCAACGCCCTCGGCCGCTTCCCAGCTCAGCGTGGCGCTGTCGGGCGCCAACTCCACTTCCACGCGGACGCGCGGGATTTCAATAGGCGCTCCGTCACCCGGGGTGTAGGTGACATCACCGGTAATCATGGCGAATTGGGACATGGCAATTTCCTTTGAGAGGTTGAAAAATAAAGACTCGAAAAATTCTGGAAAGACTACAAGCAAAAATATGTCGGTGATCAACCTGGTTTGGGCAAAGCTCAACCCATTGAGAGTGGGCGATGGGTGGTTATACGCAGCGGATCTGCAAGCCCCTAACGGCAGAACTTTGCACATGACAGGCAGTTTATAGAAAATGTTTTGGCCGCCGGCTGATAACCCCTGCAAAAAAGCATCTTCAGCCCTAAATTTTTTCAAAACATTCACGAAAAGTGCTTGCGGTGCTTGAACATCATTCGCCAACAGCTATGAATACCGTAGCAAGTCTCGCCCTGAACCAAAGCAGATAGAAGTTGTGCAACCCCAAAACGCAACGGGTGACGATACATATTGACTCGTTCATCCAGCAGTTGGCATGCAGATGCTTGCAATAGCTGGCGGGGGTGAAGATCATGCTGCGCCACCCTTCAATCGCCTGCAGCTGTAATTCGCTTTTGCCATAGCCGATGCGAAGATCAATCTTCAGCCAGTGTGGAACATATTGGCGCCTGACCCTGTCCCAATAACCAACCCATACAGCCATGCAAAAAGCCCATTTCTATCCCGTAGGCACGCCCGACCAACCCTGGGGCGCTCAAGAGCGGGCGCTGTGGCGTGCGCGCCATGTGCGCCAGCGCAGCTATGCCGACGACGTGCTCGGCGCCATCGATGCGCTTTGGAGCCGGTTTAATGTCGAGCCGTATGGCGAAGTGATTTATGCCGACGAGCAGCATCCGGTAGAGCGATTCCCGCTGTTGGCGATTCGCAGCCGCCAATGGCAGCCCGGCCTGCCCGGCGTGCTGGTGACTGGCGGCGTGCACGGTTACGAAACCAGCGGCGTGCACGGTGCGCTGCGCTTTGTCGAGGCGCACGCGGCGGGCTTTGCCGGTCGGGCGAACCTGCTGGTGGTGCCCTGCGTCAGCCCGTGGGGGTATGAACGCTTTCAGCGCTGGAACTTCGATGCCCTCGACCCCAACCGCTCGTTTCGATACGGCACCTCCGTGCAGGAATCTGCCGCGCTCATGCGCCTGGTGGCCCCGCTGCACGGCCAGTTTGCCGCGCATATCGACCTGCACGAAACCACCGACACCGACGAATCCGAATACCGTCCGGCCCTGGCTGCGCGCGACGGCAAGCGGTTTGCGCCTGGCAGCATCCCCGACGGGTTTTATCTGGTGGACGACACCGATAACCCCCAGCCGGCTTTTCAGCAGGCCATCATTGAGGCGGTCAGCCGGGTCACGCACATTGCGCCCGCCGACGACAAAAACGAAATTATTGGCTCGCCCGTGGTGGCACCTGGCGTGATCCGGTACGCGATGAAACCGCTGGGCCTGTGCGCCGGCATCACGGGGGCGCGCTACACCACCACCACCGAGGTCTATCCCGACAGCCCCAACGCAAGCCCGGAGCAGTGCATCGAAGCGCAAGTGGCGGCGGTGTGTGCCGCGGTGGAATTCGTCTGCCGTCAAAACATTTAATTCCGACCGCAAGGCCAATTCTCCAGCCATCACCGGAGCGATTGGCGGCTGCACTGCTATAGCATCAGCGTATGAGTACCCGTTACGAAAGCGTTCACAGCGCCTTGCTTTATCCCGATGCGTTCCGTGTGGATGCCCCTGCTGTCGCCGTGGGGCGCGAAGTGTGGCCGCGCCAACCGGGTGTTTTTATCCGCGTGGCGCCAGCCCCTGAAACCGCACCTGCCGAAGCCGCCGAACAGCCCGCAGACGCTGACCCGCCGCCGCGCGAGCCGCCCAAGCGTGAACTGAGCGCCGGACAGTTTGGCCTGGTGCCGCGCTGGGTCAAGTCGGCTTCTGACGCCAAGCTGCGTTCGACCAAGCTGGTCAATGCCCGTTCCGAAACTGTGACCACGTCCACCAACTTTCGCGAGGCCTGGCTCGCCGGACAGCGCTGCATCGTGCCGATGCGGGCGTTCGTGGAAGACGACTGGCGCAGCGGCAAGGCCGTGCCCACCCGCATTGCCCGGGTAGACGGCGCGCCCATGGGCGTGGCAGGCTTGTGGGAAAGCTGGACCGGGGCCGACGGCGAAGTCATCGTCAGCTACACCTTGCTGACCGTCAACGCCAACAGCCACGCGCTGATGAGCCGCTACCAGCAAGCCGGCAATGAAAAACGCATTCTGGCGATCTT
>JBBSRS010000001.1:0-32677 GCA_038242795.1 Burkholderiales bacterium | reverse complement strand
GCCGATCACCACGTCGCGGCCGGTCTTCATCTGGCCGTCGGCCTGCACGCGGATGCGGCCGCGCAGCCGGTTCAGCACCAAGGTCTGCTGCGTCTCGGCCAGGCCCAGCTCCCACGGCGTGCCGGCATGCTTGATCGATGACCAGGGCGAAGCGCCCGTGCCGCCGTCATGGCCGGCAATCACCACATGGTCGGCCTTGGCCTTGGCCACGCCGGCGGCAATCGTGCCGACGCCGGTTTCGCTGACCAGCTTGACGCTGCTGCTGGCGCGCGGGTTGACGTTTTTCAGGTCGTGGATCAGCTGCGCCAGGTCCTCGATCGAATAGATGTCGTGGTGCGGCGGCGGCGAGATTAGGCCCACGCCGGGCACCGAGAAACGCAGCTGGCCGATGTACTCGCTGACCTTGCCGCCGGGCAGCTGGCCGCCCTCGCCCGGCTTCGCGCCCTGCGCCATCTTGATCTGGATCTGGTCGGCCGACACCAGGTATTCGGCGGTGACGCCAAAACGGCCCGACGCCACCTGCTTGATGCGCGAACGCAGCGAGTCGCCGTCCTGCAGCGGCAGATCGACTTCGACGACCTTCTCGCCAATCACGCTTTTCAGCGTGTCGCCGCGACGGATCGGGATGCCTTTGAGTTCCTGACGGTAGCGGTTGGGGTCTTCGCCGCCCTCGCCGGTGTTGCTCTTGCCGCCGATGCGGTTCATGGCCACGGCCAGCGTCGCATGGGCTTCGGTGCTGATCGAACCCAGCGACATGGCGCCGGTGACAAAGCGCTTGACGATTTCCTTGGCCGGCTCGACCTCGTCGATTGGAATGGCTTTGGATGGGTCAATCTTGAACTCGAACAGGCCGCGCAGCGTCATGTGGCGGCGGTTCTGGTCGTTGACGAGCTGGGCAAATTCCTTGTAGGTGTTCCAGTTGTTGGCGCGTGTCGAATGCTGCAGCTTGGCAATCGTGTCGGGCGTCCACATGTGGTCTTCGCCGCGCACGCGCCAGGCGTATTCGCCGCCGGCGTCCAGCATGTTGGCCAGCACCGGATCGTCGCTGAAGGCCGCCTTGTGCATGCGCAGCGCTTCTTCTGCAATGCCGAACACGCCCATGCCCTCGACCTGGCTGGAGGTTCCGGTGAAAAATTTGTCAACCGTCTGGCGATTCAATCCAATCGCCTCGAACAGCTGCGAGCCGCAGTAGCTCATGTAGGTGGACACGCCCATTTTGGACATGATCTTGGACAGGCCCTTGCCGATGGCCTTGGTGTAGTTGTAGACCGCTTTTTCGGTGCTCAGGTCGCCCGGCAGGCCTTTTGACAACTCTGCCAGGGTTTCCAGCGCCAGGTAGGGATGGACCGCCTCGGCACCGTACGCCGCCAGCACGGCGAAGTGGTGCACTTCCTTGGCCGAGCCGGTTTCGACCACCAGCCCGGCGGTGGTGCGCAGGCCTTCCTTCACCAGATGCTGATGAATCGCCGACAGTGCCAGCAGCGCGGGGATGGCGACCTGCGTGGCGCTCAGGGCGCGGTCGCTGACGATCAGGATGTTCTTGCCGGTATTGATGGCATCGACCGCTTCGGCGCACAGCGACGCCAGCTTGGCTTCGACGCCTTCGCTGCCCCAGGCCAGCGGGTAGGTGATGTCCAGCGTGTAGCTCTTGAACTTGCCCTGGGTGCGGATTTTGATATCGCGCAGCTTTTGCATGTCGGCCACGTTCAGCACCGGCTGGCTGACTTCGAGCCGCATTGGCGGGTTCACCTGGTTGATGTCCAGCAGGTTCGGCTTGGGGCCGATGAAGGACACCAGCGACATCACGATGGCTTCGCGGATCGGGTCGATCGGCGGGTTGGTGACCTGCGCAAACATCTGCTTGAAGTAGTTGTACAGCGGCTTGTTCTTGTTCGACAGCACGGCCAGCGGGCTGTCGTTGCCCATCGAGCCGGTGGCTTCCTCGCCGTTGGCGGCCATCGGCGACAGCAGGAACTTGATGTCTTCCTGGGTGTAGCCAAAGGCCTGCTGGCGGTCGAGCAGTGAAATGGGAGCGGGAACGCCCTCACCCCGGCCCTCTCCCCGAGGGAGAGGGAGCAAAGCCGGGGACGAGGCAGGCGCCACGTCATCTAGCCGGACGCGCAGGTTCTCGATCCACTGCTTGTAAGGCTTGCTGTGCGACAAGGTAGCCTTGATTTCCTCGTCATCGACCATGCGGCCTTGTTCCAGGTCGATCAGGAACATCTTGCCGGGCTGCAGACGCCATTTGCGAACGATCTTGTGCTCGGGAATCGGCAGCACGCCGGATTCGGACGCCATGATGACCAGGTCGTCGTCGGTGACGCAGTAGCGCGAGGGACGCAGTCCGTTGCGGTCCAGCGTGGCGCCAATCTGACGGCCGTCGGTGAAGACGATGGACGCCGGGCCGTCCCACGGCTCCAGCATGGCGGCATGGTATTCGTAGAAGGCCTTGCGGCGTTCGTCCATCGTGGTGTGCTGCTCCCACGGCTCGGGGATCATCATCATCACGGCCTGGCTGATCGGGTAACCGGCCATGGTCAGCAACTCCAGGCAGTTGTCGAAGGTGGCGGTGTCGGACTGGCCGGGAAAGGTGATCGGGTAGAGCTTTTGCAGGTCGGCGCCGAGCACTGGCGAAGACATCACGCCTTCGCGGGCCTTCATCCAGTTGTAGTTGCCCTTGACGGTGTTGATCTCGCCGTTGTGCGCCACATAGCGGTACGGGTGGGCCAGCGGCCACTCAGGAAAGGTGTTGGTGGAAAAGCGTTGGTGCACCAGTCCGAGCGCGGAAATACAGCGCGCATCACACAGGTCCATGAAGTAAACGCCCACTTGGTCGGCCAGCAGCAGGCCCTTGTAAACCACGGTGCGGCTGGACATGCTGGGAACGTAGTATTCCTTGCTGTGCGTCAGCTTGAGGTTCTGGATGGCGGCGCTGGCGGTCTTGCGGATCACATAGAGTTTGCGCTCCAGTGCATCCTGGACGATCACGTCGTTGCCGCGGCCAATGAAGATCTGGCGCAGGATGGGTTCCTTTTTGCGCACGGTGGGCGACATCGGCATCTCGCGGTTCACCGGCACATCGCGCCAGCCCAGCAGCACCTGGCCTTCGGCCTTGACGGCGCGTTCAAGCGCCTCTTCGCAAGCCAGTCGCGAGGCATGTTCCTTGGGCAAAAACACCATGCCCACGCCATATTCGCCCGGTGGCGGCAGCGCCACGCCTTGCGCGGCCATTTCTTCACGGTACAGCGCGTCGGGCAACTGGATCAGGATGCCGGCGCCGTCACCCATCAGCTTGTCGGCCCCCACGGCGCCCCGGTGGTCCAGGTTTTCAAGAATCTTGAGGGCCTGTGCGACGATTGCATGGCTCTTGTGGCCCTTGATATGCGCCACGAAGCCGACACCGCACGCATCGTGCTCGTTGGCGCCGGCGTACAAACCATGTTGTTCAAAATGCTTGATTTCAGCGGCCGTGGTCATGGCAGTTCCTTGTCAGTGGGCCAGCAGCAAGCGTCGATCAAGACGCCAACCGTGCTCGCCAAGTGTTTCAAATTTCAAAAAGACGAGCATAGTGCATGCCAGCTTCCATGCCAAATTTTTTAATTGGGGTCAGATTCCAATTAAATCCTTTTAGGAGTCAGCTTAAAATAACCGGGGACATATCAAAATACATAGCTAACTGTTATTGATGGCTATACCAAAAACATGTTTTAAGCAATTTTATCAGCCAGCGGGGGGCGTCCTGCTTTGGCTTGCAGGACGCGGCGGCTGGTCTGCTTTTGCAGATTTTCCACAAAACGTTTGTCGCCCAGGGCCCAGCCGCCCAGCGCGGCGCGGGTCATTTCCTCCTGCTGCTCCGGCGCAATGCCCTCAGCAACCAGCCCCGCATAGGCCGCTTCGCGCGAAAACGGAGTGTTGCCCAGTGCCCAGAACAGTGCATGCGGCGTGACGAGCCGGTCTGTCCGCTGGCCAATACAGTGCGCATGGCTGGACCACGGATAGGCGGCGGCGTCCCTGACGAGTCCGGCGCGCACCGGGTTGAGGTCGATGTATGCCATGCACGCCAGCAGGTAGCGCTCGGTGTCGATGACGGTCGAGCGGTAACGCCCTTCCCACAGCGTGCCTGTGCGCCCCTGGCGGTCGTTGAAATACCGCACATAGCGCCGGCCGACCGCCTGCATCATCTGCGGCAGGGCTTCGGCGGTGCTTGGCGTGGCGAGCAGGTGGAAATGGTTGTCCATCAGCACATAGGCATGCACTGCGACGCCGAATTTCTGTGCGTTTTCTTCCAGCAGCGAAAGCAGCATCTGGAAGTCGGCGGCCGATGAAAAAATCACCTGGCGGTTATTGCCCCGCTGGATGATGTGGTGGGGGTAGCCGGGAACGGTTAGGCGGGGAAGACGGGCCATGAATTGCATCACCAGAAGTTCGCGCCATGATAAGTTGATCCGGCTCACGATGACCTGATTCGTGTCCACCTGCTGCGTTCGGCATGGGCATCAAGCACGAGGCCTGAAGTCGCAAAAACCACGCCCTCACGACAGGCCAAGCCGCGCAGTCGCGGTTGTCAAGACGGTGTGGAATCAACGGATGATTTTTCCGTCCGGTGTGATGCTCACGAGGTCGATGGCGCGAACCGACTCGTATTTTTTGGGCCGCAGGTTGACGCGAAACCCACCCACGTCATGGTCGCTCATGGCGGTGAACGCTTTTCGCAAGCCGGCCCGGTCCGGCTTGCCGCCACCAGCAATGCTTCGGCGCACGCCTTCGGTAAAGCAGCGGGCCGCGATGAAGCCTTCCACGCTTTCGTAGCTCGGCGCCTGTTCCGTCTGGTTCAGCGCCTGCAGGTATTCCTTGATCAGGGGCATGGCGGAACTGCGGGGAGACGGAACCACCTGGGAAATCACGATGCCGCCGATTTCCTTGCCCAGCGCGCTGAACAAGGGATCGATGCCGACCACCGAAAAGGTCAGGAACTGGCCGCCATAACCGCCCAGCCGCATTTTTCGGATAAAGGCCGCCGACGTGTTGAACAAGCTCACCAGAATGATCGCCTGCGGCTTTGCCTTCGACAATTCTGCAACGGCCGCATCGACCTTGTCGCTGTTGACAGGCGACAAGGAACTGGCCACCAGCGGTGGCCGTTTCAGGTCCACCAGTGCCTGGTTGACGGCGGCCAGACCGGCCCGCCCCATGGCATCGTCCTCGGCAAACACGGCGATGCGTTCCTGGTTGAGGGTGGCGCAATGGCGCGCCACTTTGTAGGCTTCGTCGGCCAGCGCCGGACGCACATGGAAAACATTGCCCAGCGAAGGATCGTGCAAGGCGTCCGAGGCCGCGAAAGGTGCAAAAAACAAGGCGCCGGAAGGCTTTGCCACGGCATAGGCTGCGTCGCAACTGGCTGTGCCGGCGAAGCCGAACAGCGCATCAACCCCGTCCTTGATGAAGTTCTGTGCATTGGCGGCTGCCTTGGCAGGGTCATACCCGTCGTCAAGCGCCTTGACGTCAATCCTGAAGCCACCCGCGCCGCCTGCGGCATTCAGGGCATCGAAGCAGAGCTTTGCTCCATTCAGGTAAGCCAGGCCGATCTGGTCTGCCATGCCTGTCAGCGGTACTGACTGCCCGACCGTCACCTTCAAGGTATTTTTACCGGTTTGCGCCCGCAGCGCGGGACTGGCAACGACCACCGAGGCGGCCACAGCCTTCAGCACCATCTGGCGACGATTGAACTTCATGACAGGGCCTTTCGGGATGCAGGTTGACCAACAGACATGTGACGCATGGTATTTGAATATCGTCACAAAAGGTATTTTTTGTATCCGTTTTGAAAGCTGGAACCTTGCCGGTGACCCTGCCCACGGTCGAGATCCGCTACTGCCGCAGCAGGCCTGAGGGCTGCGCCGCGAGGCGTTGAAGTTGCCAAGCCAGCAGCAGCCCGGCGGCGCAGCACACCGAGGTGACCCAGCCCGTCAGCTGCCAGCCCCCGGCCTGCACCGCCACCCAGGCCACCAAAGGCGGACCGGCGAACTGGCCCAAGGCCGACAATTGCTGCACCCAGCCTATCGTGGTCGAAACGGTGTCGACGCTCGGCGCCAGCCTGATCGCCAGGCTGAACAGGGTTGCCGGGATCAGCCCGCCCACCATCGAGAACAGCAGCACGCCGACGTATTGCAGTGGCGGCTGCGCGGTGGCCCCGAACGCCAGCAACGCGCCCCCCGCCATCGCAAGGAATCCGGCCGCCAGCAGCGCAAACGGCGGAACACCGCGCCCGAGCGAGCGGCCAGCGGCCAAATTGCCCACGATATTGACCGCTGCCGCACCCGCCGTGAGCCAGGCAGCACTGTTGCCGGGCAAGCCCGACTGCGCGTAGATCGAAGGCAGAAAACCGATCACCGCCAGCCATTGACCTGAATACATGGCGAAGGTCAGGGCCAGCAGCCAGACGGCACGCGAACGCAGGGTCAGGCCCAGCAGTCTGCGGTTCGAAACATGCTTCGCACCTGGAGCTGCCTGGGCGGCTGGCCGTTGACGGGACGGGTCTGACGGCAGGCGCCAGCGCAGGAGCAGCGCCAGCATGATGGCCAGCGCACCCAGCAACCACCACCAGATCCGCCAACCCCAGGCCGGCACGCCCAACTGCATCACCGACGGCCCCAGCAGCAAGGCCAGCGACGTGCCAAAAGGCATGTAGGCGCCCCAGACGCCGAGCATGCCGTTGAGGCGTTCGGGCGGAACCAGCCGGCGCACCAGTCCGGGCGCGGGCAGCACCACCCACAAAAATCCCAGGCCTTCCAGCGCACGCGTGGCCAGCAACCAGGTGGCACTGTTTGCGAATCCGCCCAGCGCACTCGCGCACCCCAGCACCACCAGCCCCGCGACCATGCTGCGCTCGAGGCCGACGCGCTGCGCTGCCAGTCCGGTGAGCAGACCGAGCGTCATGCCGGCCAGTTGCACCAGCGAGAGTAAAAACCCGGCTTGCAACAGCGAAATACCCAGCACCTCGCGAAGCACCGGCAAGGCTGGCGGCAGCTTGCCGACATGCAGCGCGGCCACCACGCCCGCCGCAATCACATAGCGGGCAGCGCGCAACTCGTGGGCGGCATCAAGGGTCAGGGTGCTCACGGTCAACCAGACAAATCAGGCCGGAAAAACCGCATGGCCCATGAGCCGCTCATGCTCTTTGCCGGCAAAGCGGTCGGTCATGCCGGCGATGTAGTCGGCCACCACGCGTTCGGGTTTTGCACTGGCGGCCTGCAGACTGTCGTTGTCGTCAAAGCGGTCGAAGCGCTCGATATGTGCCTGCGGCATCTGCGCCGGGTCGGCCATGTAGACCCCGAACAAATCGCGCACCACCTGCTGGGCCGCCTGCGTGGTCTGCACCACCTGCGGATGGCGGTATAGATTTTGTAGCAGGAAGCGCTTGAGGGACGTGGACTGCAAGGCCATTTCATCAGAAAAACAGACCAGACCCGCGTGCTGGCGAACCGCCTGGACATCGGCCGGCGCAGCCTGCGCAAGCGCCCGCCCGGTGGCATCGATGACATCGTAAACCTGGGCGCTGAGCATGCGCCGTATGGTTTCAAACAGCAGGCGGCGGCCTTGCAGCCGGGGGTAGTCGGCCAGCGTTTCACGCCGGTAGCGGCTGAAGAGCGGCACGTCTTCCAGCTGCTCCAGGCTCAGCAGGCCAGAGCGCACGCCGTCGTCCATGTCGTGGGCGTTGTAGGCGATTTCATCGGCCAGGTTCGCCAGTTGCGCTTCCAGGCTGGGTTGCCGCCAGGCCGGCTCCATGCCGGGTGGGTCAACAAACCGGCGCGCCACGCCGCCCGGCTCTCTGGCCTCTATATGCCGGGCGTTGCGTTTCGAGCAGTGCTTCAAAATGCCCTCGCGCGTCTCGAACGTCAGGTTCAGGCCGTCGTAGTCCGGGTAACGCTCTTCCAGCGCATCGACGACGCGCAGGCTTTGCAGATTGTGCTCGAAACCCGCGCTGCTCGGGTTGAAGTTTTTCAGGCAGGCATTCAGCGCATCCTGGCCGGCATGGCCGAACGGCGTGTGGCCCAGGTCGTGCGCCAGGGCAATCGCCTCGACCAGGTCTTCATTGAACTGCAGGGTGCGGGCGATGGAGCGGCCCAACTGAGCGACTTCCAGCGAATGCGTCAGCCGGGTGCGAAACAGGTCGCCCTCGTGGTTCAGAAACACCTGGGTCTTGTAGACCAGCCGGCGAAAGGCGGTCGAATGCACGATCCGATCCCGGTCGCGCTGGAAGTCCGAGCGCGTCGGCGCGACCGGCTCGGGAATGCGGCGGCCGCGCGACTGGGCCGGATCACAGGCGTAGGCAGCCAGAGTCATGGTTTATGCATCAAAAAGGCCAATTGCGCATGATCCACGGGCACAAACAGCTATTAATTTCATAGTGAAGCGCATGATCTGTTGATCAGGCACAGCAGAGGTCAATGACTTCGCGCACCAGCGCATCGGGCGCGGCGCACACCGCCGCCTTGCCGGGGCCATCGATCACCACGAAACGAATCTCGCCGGCTTCGGATTTCTTGTCCACGCGCATCAGGTCGAGGTAGCGGCCGGTGTTGTCGGCGCTGCACAGCACCGGCCCCTTGACCGGCAGCCCGGCGCGCTCGATCAGCGTGCTCAAGCGACGGACGAAAGCCGCCTCCACCCGGCCCAGCCGCTGCGACAGATGCGCGGCCATCACCATGCCGCAACCCACGCCCTCGCCGTGCAGCCACTCGCCGTAGCCCAGGCCGGATTCGATTGCGTGGCCAAAGGTGTGGCCGAAATTCAAAATCGCCCGCAGGCCCGACTCGCGCTCGTCCTGCCCGACGACCCAGGCCTTGATCTCGCAGCTGCGCTGAATCGCATGCGCCAGCGCGGCGGGCTCCTTGGCCCGCAGCGCATCGAGGTTCGCTTCCAGCCAGCCCAGGAATTCCATGTCGGCAATCGGCCCGTACTTGATGACCTCGGCCAGGCCGGCGCTCAGTTCCCGGTCAGGCAAGGTCTTGAGCGCGTCCAGGTCGCAGACCACGAGTTGCGGCTGGTAGAACGCGCCAACCATGTTCTTGCCCAGCGGGTGGTTGATGGCGGTCTTGCCGCCGACCGACGAGTCCACCTGCGCCAGCAGCGTCGTCGGCACCTGCACAAACGGCACGCCGCGCATGTAGCTGGCGGCGGCAAAGCCGGTCATGTCGCCGACCACGCCACCGCCCAATGCAAACAGCACGGTCTTGCGGTCGCAGCCGTTTTCCAGCAGCGCATCAAAAATCAGTTGCAGCGTCGGCCAGTCCGTGTGCGCCTCGCCATCGGGCAGCGTCACCCGCAGCACCCGGGCATAGTGCGCGTGCAGGGCTTCGATCAGTTGCGCCGCATACAAAGGCGCCACCGTCGTGTTGGTCACCACCAGCGCCGTTGCGGCCTTGGGAAGGTGCTGGTACGTTGACGCCAGGCCCAGCAAACCGGTGCCGATCACGATGGGGTAGCTGCGCTCGGCGAGGTTGATCCGGACCTGCGCCGCGGTGGGAGAAAAAGGAGGATTTGCGTGCATCACCGAAGTGTAGAGGCACTTTTCGGGCCGTGTGGACCGAGTACCGTTCCAGGCAGGGCTGACGGTCAATGGGGCTATGTGTCGCGGCCTCAAGACCCGGGAACGATGCCGGCCAGTTCAAGCTGCATGGCGATCATGTTGACCAGGGTGGACACCGACGGGCGACCGGTCTCGATGACGAAATGCGCGGTTTCACGGTACAGCGGGTCGCGCTGCGTGTACAGGTCGCGCAGGCGGCCGAGGGGATCGGCAACCTGCAGCAGGGGACGATTGATGTCGTGGCGCAGGCGGCGAAAGATTTCTTCGGGTGAAGAACGCAGGTACACCACATGCCCCCGTTCATGCAGGTGCTGGCGATTGGAAGGGCGCAGCACCGACCCGCCACCCGTCGAAAGCACCCCGTTCGCCTGCAGGGTCAATTCGCTTATCACCGATTCCTCGACGTCGCGGAAGCTGACCTCCCCTTCCCGCTCGAAGTAGTCCCGAATGGAACAGCCGAGCCGCTCCTCGATGACATGGTCGGAGTCGAGAAAGGACAGCTGCAACCGCCGGGCGAGTTGGCGCCCGACAGTGGATTTACCGGAGCCGGGGAGGCCGACGAGGCTCACACAGGCGTGTGCACTCGTGAAAATTGCTTGCACTCAAAAATTCCTATCAGGGTACCGTTACATCAAACGAACTTTCTTTTGTACCACTGCCACCAGTTACGCTGGCCTTGAACCTGACAATATCGCCCGTTGAACAAGTCTCAAGACTAGCTTGGTGAATACTAGGCTCCGTCGTGCTTCCAATTTGGGTTCCTTCCAGCGTTACCTTGCAGTCGCTACTGTTGGGAATCACAGCAACACTCAAAGCTGTATCTGCGGGAAGGGGGTTGCCGTCATAGTCAGCCAGTTGCACCGTGATGACAGCCTTGGATTTAAAGAGCACTTGTGTCCGATATTTACCAGGTATTGTTGAATCATAAGCACTTGGCTGGCCAATCTCGCCACCGGAAAACACAATCACAATCTGGCGACGAACTTTGGTTTGGCCATCCCATTTCCCATTGCAAGTTGCTCCAACAGAAAGTCCTGCATTGGAGTTAGTCGGACAAACAGTGTTACCCGTTGAACCAGCAGGCATTGGATAAAAGGTTTCGCCATCATCAGTATCAGTGATCAAGTTTTTGTATGAAGAAACAAATACACCGCTCTCATCCTTATCGATGTAAGGCGATCCAATGTCTTCGAAAAGTTCGCCAGCATCGTAGCGGTTGTTGTAAATACCCGTGATGGCGTCTTGTTTGTCAATGAAATATTCTTCACCATCGGCATAAGCCAATACGGTCACACGACCGGGCCGAGGATCACCGCCTGCAGCCGTTGAGCCCATGGGACGATAATCCTGGCCAATCAGTTTCACAGAGCAAGCTCCGCCACTTATAAGGCAACTGCTTTGGCCGCTTGAATTTATCTGCCCACCTTCGCTGACGAAAACGATCTTCGTTCCATCTGGTACCGGATTTCCTTGACGATCTGCGGCATTGACGGTGATGTCAACGCTATCACTATTGAATTTGCTGGTGAAGTATCCACCTGCGTAAAAATTAAATTTTGTAGCTGCAATGTCGAAAAAACGCTGAGTAGGCAAACCAGTTTGCACGGTCAAAAGATTCGATGACGTGAATATTCCGGCATTGGGAGGATCTAGCGTAGCAGTCACCTGCACTGTCGTAGGCAAAGTTCCACCGCAAATGGAAAATGACGCAATTCCGTCAGAGCCGGATGTAATAGATGAAGGCGATCCGCAAAAGTTAATCCCACCATCTGCATTTGTCAGACTGGCATTGACTTTGACCCCTGTTGTCACAGCAGCACCCACTGAATCAATTACCATAAAATTTACAATTGACGTATTCGCGCCTGTCGAGCCTTTTTGGTAAATTAAGTTAGGCGTTGCACTTACAAACTGAAGACCTGCTATTGGAGGTGCAGTTACTGTATAAGAAACGGGCTGCGATGAAATGCCTGAAGATGAAGCACTGACCACGCAGGAACCTGTATTGCTGGTTTGAATAACAGCCATTGCACGACCACTTGCATCAACCAGCGCAGGGGAAGGAGACACCGTTCCGCAACCGGTAGAAAAAGTCACAGCTACTGAGTTTGACGTGGCAGCTACGCCGTTGACCTTCACGTCAACACCCACGTTGACAGACTGCCCTTTTTGAACAGTTAATGAGGAAACAGACAGATTGGACAAACTGACTGTGCCAGGTGTTATCTGAAGGTCGTAAGTTTGGGTTAAAGATACTGCCTCTACCATGGCTGCAGCAGTCACTTGTACAGCGCCAGATGATGTGACATCTGCAGGTGCAATACGCACTTGTAATGAGCCAGTCGCATCGGTCAGCTGTGATGTTACGTTCGGCACAAGAACAGCCAGAGGCGAGCCGAGCGTTACAGTAACGCGTGTATAGGCGGCAGCAGAACCAGAACTTTCCTTTACCAAGATTTTGAGAAATTGTGGCTGTGTTTGCGACAACAAATGATTGGTAACTTCATTTCCGCTTGCATCAACCAGTGATAACGAAATTGTCGGAGCTGCCACTACAGCTGGTGTAGTGACACCGGATCCAGTCCCCGGAACGGTTCCCGTACCGGTAGCTGTACTCGAGCTTCCTCCCCCGCCTCCGCAGGCTGCCAAAGTCATCGCCATAGCACTGACCAGTAAATATTTCGAAAACGTCATGTCATTTTTCCAAACTTGCAGAGAATAATTTCTACCCGAATCACCGCGCCGCAGCACGGTCCGTGATCATCTTCGGCGTGATGAACACCAGCATTTCCTGCTTCCGGGACGTCCGTTCGCGGCTCTTGAACAGGTTGCCCAGGTAAGGCACATCGCCCAGCAGCGGAACCTTGGTTTCATTGTTCGTTTCTTCCAGCGTGAAGATGCCGCCAATCACCACCGTGCCGCCGTTTTCGACCAGCACCTGGGTCTGGATGTGCTTGGTGTCGATCGCGATGCCGGCGGCGGTGGTTTCGCCGCGGCTGTCCTTGTTCACGTCCAGGTCCAGGATGATGTTGCCTTCGGGCGTGATCTGCGGCGTGACTTCGAGTTTCAGGTTGGCCTTGCGAAAGGCCAGTGAGGTGGCGCCGCTGGAAGTGGCGGTCTGGTAAGGAAATTCGGTGCCTTGCTCGATCAGCGCCTTGACCTGGTCGGCCGTGACCACGCGCGGACTGGAAACAATTTTGCCCTTGCCATCGGCTTCCAGTGCAGACAGTTCCAGGTTCAGAAACCGGTTGGCCGCAGCATTGAAAATCGACACCGCAAACGAGGCAGCGTTGTTGGCCACACCCAGCGTTGACGCAGGAAAGCTGACGAAATTTCCACTGGTATCGGCAGCCGTCGCGTTGTAGTTGGTACCCAAGGTGACATTGGTGTTGCCATTGGACAAGGCACCGGCTGCACCGATCATGCCGCCGCCCAGCCGCACACCCAAAGACCGGCCAAATGTGTCGGACGCCTCGACGATGCGCGCTTCGATCAGCACCTGCCGCACGGCAATGTCCAGCTTGCCAATCAGGCTTTGCACCTGCTCCAGCCGGGAAGGAATGTCGGTGACGAACAACTGGTTGGTTCGCGGCTCGGCAATCACGCTGCCCCGGCTGGACAGTATTCGCGCGGTGGTGGCGCCCGCGCCGCCAGCGGAAATCTGCGCGGCAATTTCACTGGCCTTGGCGTAGTTGATCTGGAACGACTGCGTGCGCACCGCTTCCAGGCCCTGAATTGCCACCCGGGCCTCCAGTTCCTGTTTGTCCTTGGCGGCAAGTTCGTCCTTGGGGGCAATCAGCAGCACATTGCCGGTCTTGCGCATGCCCAACCCCTTGGCCTGCAGGATGATGTCCAGCGCCTGGTCCCAGGGCACGTCTTTCAGGCGCAAGGTGACCGATCCGGTGACCGTGTCCGAAGTGACCACGTTGAAGTTGGTGAAGTCGGCAATCACCTGCAGCAATGAGCGGATTTCGATGTTCTGGAAATTGAGCGACAGCTTTTCGCCATTGAAGCCCGTTCCCTGGGTCAGCTTCTCAGGGTCCACCTTTTGCGGGCGCACTTCCAGCACAAACTGGTTGTCGCTCTGGTAGGCGCTTTGCTCCCACTGGCCGGTAGGTTCCACCACCATGCGAACCTTGTCGCCCACCTGCGAGGTGGTCACGGTTTGCACCGGGGTTCCGAAATCGGTGACATCGAGCCGGCGGCGCAGCCCTTCGGGCAGGGCAGTTTTCAGGAATTCCACCACCACGGTCTTGCCTTGCTGGCGAATGTCCACACCGACTTCGTTGTTCGGCAGGGCGACCACGATGCGGCCCGAGTTGTTGGGACCGCGCCGGAAATCAATATCCTTCAACGGCAGCGTGTCGCGGTTGCGGCTTTCGGCAAACACCGGGGCTGCGGCCACCGAAGGCACGGCCGCGGCCTGCGAATCCAGAATGATCAGCAAGGATTTGCCTTGCAACTCGGCCTTGTAAGCCGTTGGCGTTTTCAGGTTGAGCACCACGCGGGTACGCTCGCCGGCCTGGATCACGTTGGCCGAGCGCATGTTGCCCAGGTTGATGTCAATCGCCGAACGGCCCAGTGAATTGCTGACGCCCTGAAAGTCAAGGGCGATACGCGCAGGCGCCTGAATGCTGAAACCGGTGGGAACGCTGGCCAGCGGTTCGGCCAGTTCAATGCGGATCACTTCCGAGCCGCCCTGAACCGAGCCGGACACCGACTGGATGGAATTTTCTGCCCTTGCCAACACGGGCAGGCTCCCGACCACCACCATCACGCCCAACAATGCGCGGCGCACGATGCGCCCAAGCAAACGTGGCAGACTTTCTTGCGCACCCGCCTTCACTGCCAATTCCGCTGTCTGCTTGTTCATTTCTTTTCCTCTAGAAGCTGTAATGTCGCTGGCCGCTCTGTCCACTCGCCTGCTGCGTCCTGCACGATTTCACGCAACACCACACTGGCTTCGGTCACGGAAGTAATACGGCCATAGTTCTGGCCCAGATAATTCCCCACGCGTACTTGGTAAATCAGGTTGTCGACACGCACCAGCGCCACGGGCTGCCCGGCTTTTGTCAGGCTGCCGACCATGGCCACGCTGTCCAGGGGCGTTGCCTCCAGCGGCTCCTTGCGCCGGCTTAGTTCCGGTGTGATCAGCGCTGCATTGGACGTTGCCTGGCTGGAATCACGTTTGAGCGCCTGCACCAATTTCTGGTTGCTGAATGGCTCGATCGAACCTTCCTGCCCATACGTTTGCGGCGTGAATTTGGTCGGCGGCTGCAAAGGCACGACTTTGGGCCGGGTGATGTCGCGCTGGGCGCTCATCCATTGCTGCAGCTCTTCTTGGTCCGATGACCCGCAGGCGGCCAGGAAAAGCAGGCTGCAAGCCATGGTCAAGGCAAGCGCTTGTCGAGCAGTTCTCATTGTTTCGCTCCGCTAGCAGAAGCGTTCTTGCGCTGCAGCGCGATTTCTTCGCTGTCCAGATAGCGGAAGGTCTTAGCCGTCGCGTCCATCACCAGGTTGCCGTCTTTCGCAGGTGCAATAGCCATATTGTTCAGCGTCACAATCCGCGAAAGGTTGGCAATATCGGCGGCAAATGCACCCATGTCATGGTATTGCCCTGTGACCCTTACCTCAATCGGCAACTCGGCGTAGTAGTCCTTGATCACCACCTGCCCCGGCCGGAACAGTTCAAACTGAAGGCTGCGACCCAGGCCGGCCTGGTTGATGTCGGACAGCAAGGCATCCATTTCGGCTTTGCTGGGCAGCTGCTTTTCCAGCTGTGTCACATACTGCTGAACCTGTTCGCGCTGCTTGCTCAGCGCTTCCAGATTGATAGCCTGCGTCAGCTTGCCGGTGTAGTCCTGACGGAGTTGGACTTCCTTGGTCCTTTCCGTCGTCAGTTCTTCATCCACTGCACTCAGCCATACAAACCAGAGCGCTATTACCACGGCAACCGTGAGGCCGACACACAGCAGGTAGCGCGGAAACGAGGGCCAGGACGACGGATCGTTGGGATCCAGGCCGGTGAACTGATTCTGAATACGGCTTTGAAAGGCTGAAAAATCAAAGGAAGGGGTGGACGTTTTTTTTGCCATGATCAATTCATTCGTGCCACATCAGGGCTTGGCCGCAGCAGGTGCCGACGACGCGGCCTCTTTTTGATCACTGGTCCGCTTGATTTCCATCCGCATCGAGAAATTTGAAACCCGGCGCTGGTCGCGCGGGCTCAGCGACACGGTTCCTGCGGTTATTTCCACCAGTTCCGGCTTGGACAGCCATGCGCTGTTGTTGGAAACATTGCGCAAAAGTTCTGACACCCGTTCGTTCGATTGGGCAATGCCTGTCAACAGCACGGTCTGGTTTTCCTGCTTGAGGCTGTTCACGTACACGCCATCGGGCAGTTGCCGAACCAGTTCGCTCAGCAAATACACCGGCAGATTGCGGTTTCCCTGCAAATCCTCGACCGCCGTCTGGCGCGCCTTGAGGGAATTGATTTCTGCCTGCAAGGTGGCAATGTTCTTGATTTGTTCGTCAAGGCGTGTGATTTCGGACTGCAAAAAAGTGTTTCTTCCTCGCTGACTTTCAATCTGCGTCAGATACCAGGAATACATAACGCTGCAGACCAGCACGCCAGCCAGTGCAGCCAGACCCAGGGTCACGAAAAATATTTCACGCCGGCGTTTACGGGCGGCTTCCCGGTGTGGCAGCAGGTTGATCAAAATCACTGTGTAAACCTTCGCAAAGCCAGGCCACAGGCGGTCAGGTAGGAGGAGGCTTCGCGCCGCATCCTGTTTTCCATGACACCGCTGCCGATTTCCATACCCTCAAAAGGATTCACCAGCTGGCAGGCAAAAGCCGTCTGTTTGGTCACGGATTCTGTCAGGCCGGCCAATGAAGACGATCCGCCGGCCAGCATCACGTGATCCACCCGGTTGTAGGGCGTGCTGGTAAAGAAAAACTGGAGCGCCCGGCTGATTTCCTGGGTCATGCTTTCGACAAACGGGTTCAACACACCCAATGCATAGTCTTCCGGTAAATCTGCGCCGCGTTTTTTGGTTTCTGCCTCTTCAAGCGAGAAACCGTATTGCCTGACAATCAGCTGCGTCAGCTGTGCACCGCCAAATGCCTGGTCTCGTTCGTACAGGACTTCGTCATTTCTGATGACCTGCAGGCTGGTGGTCACGGAGCCGATCTCGAACAGCGCCACCATGGTGTCGACGCCCTTGTTGGGCATGTTCTCGATCAACCTTGCCGTGGCAAGACGGGAGGCATAAGACTCCACATCCACCACGATGGGCTTGAGCCCGGCAGCTTCGGCCAGACCCTGCCGGTCCTGGACTTTTTCCTTGCGCGAAGCGGCAATCAGCACCTCGACATCGCCACTGGACGTTGCACTGGGGCCCAGGACACAAAAATCGAGGCTGACTTCATCCAGGGAAAAGGGGATGTACTTGTTGGCTTCGGATTCGACCTGAATTTCCAGTTCGGCATCGCTCAGCCCACCAGGCAGAACAATCTTTTTGCTGATCACGGCGGAAGGTGGCAGCGCCATGGCGACATTTCGCGTGCGAGTGCCGCTTTTTTTCACGACACGGCGCAGCACGTCGGCCACCTCATCGAATTTTTCGATGTTGCCGTCGGTGACCCATCCGGCGTCCAAGGGCTCGATAGCGCAGCGTTCGAGAACCAGACGCCCGGACTTGTCACGGCTCACCTCGACCAGCGTGACACTGGACGAACTGATGTCCACCCCCAGCAAAGGGGGTTGTTGATGGTTGAATAACGATCCCAGTGAGATCAAGGGCGCCCCCGGATGAACGGCTACTATGTAACCTATTTGCTTAAAAATCTCCTGAATGTTAGCAGTAAGCCCCTAAGGGAGTAACCACTTTTAAGCATCTCGACAAGTCCTGCGTTGTCAAATGCAGACGAACTTCAGGGATTGCGCTGATGTAAAAAGTTATAACTCGGTGTAACAGTGCAATCCCTCCCTAAACGTCCAACACGCCTATGTCCCAAGAAATTTTTATAATGCGGCTGCGACTCTACGATTGACCTTGATGCCCTCTTCCTCCCGGACTCCCGATTCCCGATCAAAACCCAATACAGTGAAGCGGCCTTCTTCCTGGCTGCGCTCGCTTGCGAAGTTCTTTTTTGGCAGCATTGGTCTGGTGCTGGCCGGTCTTGCCGGCCTGGCGATCTTTCTGGCGGTGGCGCTGGCAGTTGCCTACCCCAACCTGCCGGATATTTCGGCTTTGTCGGATTACCGCCCCAAGCAACCGCTGCGGGTGTACACGGCGGACGGCGTCATCATCGGGGAATTCGGCGAAGAGCGGCGCAGGCTAACGCCCATCGATGAAATCCCGCAGATCATGAAAGATGCGGTACTGGCCATCGAAGACGCCCGGTTTTTCTCGCATGGCGGCGTGGACTACCTGGGCGTGGTCCGTGCGGCACTGGCGAACCTGGGCCGGGCGAAAAGCCAGGGCGCCTCCACCATCACGATGCAGGTTGCCCGCAATGTGTACCTGACGGCCGAGAAAAGCTACACGCGCAAGATTTATGAAATCCTGCTGACCTTCAAGCTGGAGCATTCGCTGACGAAGAACCAGATTCTTGAAATCTACATGAACCAGATTTTTCTGGGAAATCGGTCTTACGGTTTTGCCGCTGCGGCAGAAACTTACTTCGGCAAGCCGCTCAAGGATGTCAGCATTGCCGAAGCCGCCATGCTGGCCGGCCTGCCCAAGGCACCTTCCACCTACAACCCGATTGCCAACCCCAGCCGCGCCCGGACGCGTCAGCTTTACATCATCGAACGCATGGAGCAAAACGGCTTCATCAATGCCCAGCAGGCGAAATCGGCCCGGGAAGAAGAACTGGTGATCAGGACCGGACGCGATGCCGGGCGTGTGCATGCGGAATACGTGGCTGAAACCGTTCGCCAGCTCGTGTTCAACCAATATGGCGAAGAAACCTATACACGTGGGCTGAATGTCTACACCACCCTCAAGTCGGCCGACCAGACCACGGCCTACAAGGCCCTGCGCAAGGGCATCATGGATTACGAGCGCAGGCAGATCTACAGGGGCCCCGAAAAGTTTATCGACCTGCCGTCCAACCCTGCGGAAGTTGAAGATGCGATTGACGAGGCCCTGGCCGAGAACCCCGACAACGGAGACATCATGTCGGCTGTGGTGCTGGAGGCGGGTCCCAAGCGGATCATCGCTATGCGCCAGAACAGCGAAAAGGTAACCATCACCGGAGAAGGTCTGCGACCTGCGCAATCAGGTCTTGCCGACAAAGCCGGCCCCAACATCAAGCTTCGTCCGGGTGCGCTGATCCGGGTGGCCAGGACGCCGAAGGATGCCTGGGAAATTACCCAGTTGCCGGAAGTCGAAGGCGCCTTTGTGGCCATGGACCCGCGTGATGGCGCAGTTCGCGCGCTGATTGGCGGCTTTGATTTTGAGAAAAACAAGTTCAACCATGTGACGCAGGCCTGGCGCCAGCCGGGTTCTAGCTTCAAGCCCTTCATTTACTCGGCGGCGCTGGAAAAAGGCTTTACCCCGGCCACCGTCGTGAACGATGCGCCACTTTTCTTTGGCGCTGGCGTCACTGGCGGGCAGCCTTGGGAACCCAAGAACTACGACGGCGGTTTCGAAGGCCCGATGAGCCTGCGCACGGCGCTGAAAAAATCAAAAAACCTGGTGTCCATCCGCATCCTGCAATCGATTGGCGCCAAGTATGGCCAGGAGTGGGTGACGCATTTTGGTTTCGATGCGGAAAAACACCCGGCCTACCTGACGATGGCGCTGGGCGCCGGATCGGTCACACCCATGCAGATGGCAACGGGTTATTCGGTTTTTGCCAATGGCGGCTACCGTGTCAACCCCTACCTGATCACCAAAATCACCGACCAGCGCGGCAAGGTGCTGCTTGAAGTCACGCCGCCAGCGTTGGACGAGTCAATGCGCGGCATTGATGCGCGGAACGCGTTCATCATGAACAGCCTGCTCCAGGAAGTGGCGCGTTCAGGCACCGCAGCCAAGGCCCAGGCCATGCTCAAGCGTCCGGATATTTTTGGCAAGACCGGCACCACCAATGACTCGATCGACACTTGGTTTGTGGGTTTCCAGCCCACACTGACGGCGGCGGTGTGGATGGGTTATGACACGCCCAAGAAACTCGGCGACCGTGAAACAGGTGGCGGCCTGAGCTTGCCGATCTGGATCAACTTCATGGAATATGCCCTAAAGGTTGTGCCAGTCACCGAATACCAGCCGCCTGCAGGCGTGGTCAACCTGAATGGCGAGTGGTATTACGAGGAATATGCCAAAGGCGCCGGCATCAGCAGCGTAGGCATGCAGCCAGAAGCCGGCACGTCCGGCGAGGAAACCGTGCCCGTCCCAGGCGGTGGCATCCAGGTCCTGCCGCCCTCTGACGAGAAAAAACGCATCCTGGACCTGTTCAAGAACTGAGACATGCGCACAGGCTTTTAAAAAAAACGGACCTTGGGTCCGTTTTTTTCAGGTCAATGAAGAATCAGGTTGCAGAAGCAAACACCAGGGACTGGCCCGACTGCTCGCTCGCGCAGCGCGACAAATTGGCAAAGAACTCCCGCGCATCCTTGGTGTCAAGCCATTGCCCATTGCTGGATTTGTAGTGAAAACCGCCGGCCCTGGCGGCCATCCAGATTTCATGCAGCGGTTTTTGCAGGTTGATGATGATCTGGCTGCGGTTGGCAAACGTCAACGTGACCATTCCGCCGGTTCGCTGGTTGTCGATGTCCACATCGCTCTCGTCGTTCAAGCGGTCGCAAGCCTGCTCGACAGCCTTGAGCACGCGCTCCGCCTGGTTTTGGTATTCGAGGTCCGTCATTACAATCCTGTCATGGTTTTTTCACACCGAATTCTAGGTTGCCTTGTCCGTGTCACTGCCAGGCATGGTTTTGTTGCCTTTGTGGCAGGCACTGCGATACTGTCCGGTTGCGGACAGAAAGGCCCGCTGTTCTTGCCGGTGCCCGTACAGGCCCCTGCGCTGGTCATGTCGCCCAGCCTTGCCCAGGTTCCCCTGCCGGCGACTGCTCCGGCCTCGGCAACGCGATAGCGTCTGCCCACGTGGGGGGATTCATTCTTTCAGGCGCTGTTGTGCACGTCAGCGCATCATGCAGCCTTCCTGCAGAGCCGGCTGGCCAGCCCCTCATCGCGCCTCTTTTTGCTTCTTGTTTCAACAGAACCTGTTCATGACTCTTCCCGTCCTTCCCGGTCATCCCCATTTTTCCTATCAGGGCGGCACACTGTTTGCCGAGGCGGTGCGCGTCAGCGAACTGGCCTCCACCTATGGAACGCCCCTGTTCATCTATTCAAAAGCGGCCATGCTGTCGGCGCTGGCGGCCTACCAGCGCGGCTTTGAAGGCCGGGATGCGCAAATTTGCTATGCCATGAAAGCCAATTCCTCGCTGGCCGTGCTGCAGGTGTTTGCCCGGGCGGGTTGCGGCTTTGACATTGTCTCGGGCGGCGAACTGGAACGCGTCCAGGCGGCGGGCGGCGACGTGGGAAAGGTCATTTTCTCTGGCGTCGGCAAGACGCGCGCCGAGATGCGCCAGGCGCTGGCCGCTGGCATTGGCTGCTTCAATGTTGAGAGCGAAGCAGAACTTGACGTGCTGTCTGGTGTGGCATTGGCCATGGGACTGCGCGCGCCCGTCAGCATCCGCGTTAACCCGAACGTCGATCCAAAGACACACCCGTATATTTCCACCGGCCTGAAAGGCAACAAGTTTGGCGTGGCCCATGAAGACGCCGTGCGCATCTACCGGCATGCCGCTTCGCTTGAGGGGCTGAAAGTCGTCGGCATCGACTGTCACATCGGCTCGCAGATCACCGAGGTGACGCCCTACCTTGACGCCATGGACCGCGTGCTGGACCTGGTGACCGCCATCGAAGACGCTGGCATTGCGCTGGCGCATATCGATTTTGGCGGTGGGCTGGGCATCGACTACCACCACGACACGCCGCCCGAAGCGGATGCGCTGTGGCGGCAACTGCTGGTCAAGCTGGATGCGCGCGGCTATGGCCGCAGGAAACTGATGGTCGAGCCCGGCCGTTCGCTGGTCGGCAATGCCGGCATCTGCGTCACCGAAGTGCTTTATTTGAAGCCGGGCGAGCAGAAGAACTTCTGCATCGTCGATGCGGCCATGAACGACCTCCCGCGACCGGCCATGTACCAGGCTTTCCACGCCATCGTACCGGTCGAGCCGATCACCGCCAACGCGAACGCAAACGGGACTGTCTATGACGTCGTGGGGCCGGTTTGCGAAAGCGGCGACTGGCTTGGCCACGACCGTGTGCTGAATGTGGTGGCCGGTGACCAGTTGGCGGTGATGTCAGCCGGTGCCTATTGCATGAGCATGTCCAGCAACTACAACACCAGAGGTCGCGCCGCAGAACTGCTGGTGGATGCCGATGTGGCCCGGCTGATTCGTGCGCGCGAGTCTGCAGCCGACACGTTTCGCGGTGAACTGCTGCTGCCCTGAATCAACAAGCGCCAAGGGGTGTGGGTTGAAATTTCAGCGCTGCCGCAGGCTGTATTTCAAGCCAAATTCGCCTACAGCGCTTATTCCACGGGCGCAACCAGCTATTTATTCAATAGCACCCAAGGTCAGCGAGTGGCAACGACCGGTTGCCTTGAAACCTGTCGCTGTTTCTTCGACAAGTGGTTCCACACGCGCCAGCCCAGCAGCGTGGCGACAATGGCGGCATAAACGAAAACTTCATTGAAGTTGTTTTTTCCAGCGCGCATCCAGAAAAAATGCAGGAGGCCCAAGCCAGCGATCAGGTACACGAGCTTGTGCAGCATTTGCCAGCGCTTGGCCCCCATGGCCTTGATGGCGGCATTGAAGGACGTGGCAGCCAGCGGGGTCAGCAGCAAGAAGGCCGAAAAACCCACCAGGATGAACGGGCGCTTGATGATGTCCTTGATGATCTCGGGCACGTCAAAGCCCATGTCGAACCAGCTGTAGCTGAGCAGGTGGACCACCACGTAGAAATAGCAAAAAAGCCCCAGCATGCGACGAAAACGCGCCAGCGCCGGGGTTTTGCTGATGACACGCAATGGGGTGACCGCCAGCACGATACAGACAAACCGCAAGGTCCAGCTGCCCGTGGCGCGAATCAGTGCTTCGGCCGGATTTGCGCCCAACAGGTCGCTGAAAGCCTGGTAGAAAAGCCATGCGAACGGCAAGAGGCACAGCATGAAGGCCAGCGGCTTGGCCGCCGGGTGCAGCAACCACTTTTGCCGCGCTGCCATGACGGCCGCCATCAGAAATTCTTCTTGAGGTCCATGCCGGCGTAAAGCTGCCCGACCTGCGCTTCATAGCCGTTGAACATCAGCGTCTTGCGCTTTTTGGCAAACAGCCCGTCCTCGCCGATGCGCCGCTCGGTGGCCTGGCTCCAGCGCGGGTGGTCCACGAGGGGATTGACGTTGGAGTAAAAGCCGTACTCCTGCGCCGCTGCCTTGTTCCAGGCGGTGCGCGGCTCCTTGTCGGTGAAACGGATCTTGACAATGCTCTTGCCGCTCTTGAAACCGTATTTCCAGGGCACGACCATGCGCACCGGCGCGCCGTTCTGGTTGGGCAGCACCTCGCCGTACATGCCAAAGGTTAGCAGCGCCAGCGGATGCATGGCTTCGTCCAGGCGCAAGGCCTCGACGTATGGCCATTCCAGCACGCGCGAGCCGACGAACGGCATGGTCTTGGGGTCGGCCAGCGTGATGAACTCGACATACTTGGCGCTGCCCAGCGGCTCGACTTTTTTGATCAGCTCGGACAGCGAATACCCCACCCAGGGAATGACCATCGACCAGCCCTCGACACAGCGCAGGCGGTAAATGCGCTCTTCCTGCGGGCTGAGCTTGAGCAATTCTTCGAGCGTGAAGCTTCTCGGGTTCTTGACCAGGCCCTCAACCGCCACCGACCAGGGTTTCACAGGCAGCGTGGCGGCATTTCTCGCCGGATCGGCCTTGTCGGTGCCGAACTCGTAGAAGTTGTTGTAGGTGGTCGCGTCCTTGTACTCGGTGACTTTTTCCATCGTCACCGCGCCGGCGACCGCGGATTTTCCACCGGCCAGCGCCGCCAGCTTGCCCGGTTTGGGCACGCCTTGCGCCAGCGCATCGCGCCCGGCCCAACCGGCCAGTGCGGCACCCGCCGTTCCGCTGGCCATGAGCTTGATCAGGTCGCGCCGACCCTGGTAGATGCCTTGCGGGGTGATGTCGCTGGAAAGCGGCTGGTTGAATCCGCTGGAGTTTGTCTTGATGAGCATGAGAGTTCCTTTCGATCCTGCAATGGTTGGCTGTGATACGCAGCAAATCCCGTACAGGATTCAAAGTGAAGGACTCAACTGGCGTCTACAAGGTTCCGTAACTGTGCAGGCCCGACAAAAACATGTTGACCCCCAGGAAGGCAAAGGTGGTGACCGCCAGCCCGCCCAGCGCCCACCAGGCCGCCACCGTGCCGCGCAGGCCCTTCATGAGGCGCATGTGCAGCCAGGCGGCATAGTTGAGCCAGACGATCAAGGCCCAGGTTTCCTTCGGGTCCCAGCTCCAGTAACCGCCCCAGGCCTCGGCTGCCCACAGGGCACCCAGCACCGTGGCGATGGTGAAAAACGCAAAGCCGACGGCAATGGCCTTGTACATCACGTCGTCCAGCACTTCCAGGCTCGGCAGGCGCGCGGCAATGTGTTTGCGGCCCAGCAAAATGCCGCCGGTGATCAGGCCGGCCACCAGCAGGTAGCCGATCCAGTAGTTGCTGCCCCCGGCTTCCAGCGGCGACTTGCGAAACACGATGGGCACGAAGCACAGCACCACGCCCAGCATCCACAGGGGGGTCAGCTTGTACCAGCGGGTTTCCTGCGCCTGCTGTTTCACGTGGTAGGACAGCGCCACCATGGCGGCCAGCGCGAACATCCCGTAGCCGATGAAGTTGGCCGGCACATGCAGTTTCATCCACCAGCTTTTCAGCGCCGGCACCAGCGGCTGGATTTCATGCGCTTCGCGAATGACGGTGTACCAGAGCAGGAAACCGACCGCGCCGCTGACCACCAGCATGACGAAGGCGCCCAGCGCGCGGGTCTTGTACTCGGCTTCAAAGTACAGGTAGAAAGCCGCCGTCATCCAGCAAAACAGCACGAACACTTCATACAGGTTGCTGACCGGAATGTGGCCGATGTCGGCGCCGATCAGGTAGCTTTCGTACCAGCGCACCAGCGTGCCGATCAGCGCCATGCCCACGCCCACCCAGGCGATTTTTGAACCCAGCGACTCCAGCGTGGCGCTGTGGCTTGATCCGACGCTGTTCGGCGTGTTGCTGGCAAACATGCCCAGCCAGTAAAAAATCGTGCTCATGAAAAACAGCACGCTCATCCACAGGATGGCCGACTGGCTGGACAGGAAATACTTGAGCCAGAACACCTGTTCGGCCCGCGCCAGGTCGCCCTGGTAGGACGCAATGCCCAGGAGCGCAAAACCGGCGACGACCATCATCAGCACGCGCAGCGGTCGCCAGAACCAGCCCATCGCGATGGTCGCGGGTATGGCGCCGAACAGGATGCCTTTTTCATAGACATCCATGTAGGCGCTGTAGCGGGCAAAGGCATACAGGAAACCACCCGCCACCAGCACGGCGAACACCCAGTCGAGCGCATTGCGCTTGGCGAAATAGCCTTCGTTCAGGCTCAGCGTGCTGCCTGCGCGCCCTGCCGAAAGGGTGGTCGTGGTGTGGATACTCGTCGTGGTGTTCATTGGGGCGCCTGCAACAATTTTGTTTTCAACATCTCAAATTCCTTGTCGCCATCCATGGTTTTGCGGTTGGTGGACAAGGCCATGGTGGCCTGGCTGTTTTGGGCAGATTCTGACACCGAATGCATGGTCTCGATGCCGCCTGCGGAATCAGCATTGCCGGTTGCAGGGGCAGACGCCAGCGGCGCCAGCCAGACCCATACCCGGCGCTCGCGGATGTACAGCATGGCGAAGATACCCAGGATCAAAAAGGCGCAGCCCAAGTAAACGATGGTTTTGCCTGGCGCCCGCGCCACCTGGAAAACACTGGCCTGGACCTGCTTGAAGTCCTTCAGTTCGAACGCCATCGGCGCCGGGTAATGCGGCGCATCCGACAGGCTCAGCACCATCTGCGACATGAAGGCCTGCGTTTTTTCATCCTGCGGCAAAGGCTTGAGGCTGGCCTGTTCGCGCGTCATCGACGTCAGCTCGAACAGCACGCCATTGAGGATCCTGACCAGCACTTCGCCGGCGCGCTCACGCTCGGCCTGGGGCACATTGGCCTCCATGAAGTCCGAAATCGCCTGCAGTCCGGCAACCGGCACGGCCTTGCCGCCAGGTGCATCGGCAGGCGCCACAGGGGCAGCGCCCGCACCGGCAAACAGCGCCAGTGCCCGCGAGGCCGACTCGTTCAGTTGCTGTGCTAGTTCCGGGCGGTCCGTGCCAACGGCCAGACGCGTGTAACGCCTGACCGCCAGGTCGCGCTGCGCCGGATCCGCCAGCGCGGCGCGCAGGCGAACAAAGGTCGCCGTGCTGCTTTCCGGATCGGCGGGTATGCGCAAATACTGGAAGGCATCCACCGTGTTCTCGCGCACCCCCATCAGGAACATGGGGGGGGTGTCGGGGTTGTCGTCCATCTTGACGGGCAGCATGTAGTTCTGGAACTCGCGCGCCTGGCCGGCGGCATCGCGCAGCTTGTAACTCACGCTGGGCCCGACGTTTCGCAATTGCTTCTGGGTCACGGTCTTGTTGGCCGCACCGAGCCGCGTTTCAATCGCCTTGTGCAGGTCCACCTTGCGCACGTCGGCGCCCGGGCTTGCGGCACTACCCGAAACACCGGCGAAATTCTCGACATTGATGACGCGCAGCGCGGTGTATTCGAGCGTGAGCTGCTCGGCACCAGCGCCCTGGCCATTGGTCAGGGCACTGCTGCCGCCAATCGTTCCCTGGATTTCAAAAGGCCGGGTGGCGGCGGACATCGGAATCGCACTCAGCGTGACGCTGGAGCCGCCGTCGTCAAAGCTGGACTGGTAAATCTCCACGCCCTTGTAGTTGGCCGGGTGGTTGACCTCGACACGCTGCGGAATCTTCTCGCCGGTGGCCTTGTCGTGGATGACGATGTCGCTGGCAAACAGCTTGGGCATGCCGGTGGAGTAGTACTCGACGCTGAATTTCTTCAGTTCTATGGCAAAAGGCAATTCCTGCAGCAGGATGCCGCCCGGCTGGTTCAGGATCGCAGTGCTCGACTGTGTGCCCTCGGCCACCAGCAGGTTGGCGCGAAAGGTCGGGTTGCGCTCGCTCAGGCGGTGCTCGGCGGGCACATCGGCAATCAGCCCGCCGCCGGTGAAGGTGGACTTGCCGTTGAGCAGCATTTGCGCCCGCACGATCATGTCGCCGTCAAGCAGGCCGCCGATGCAGATCAGCACGATGGCGCTGTGCGCCGCGATGTAGCCCAGCTTGTTGGCCGAGCCTTTTTTGGCGGCGACCATCCAGCCGGCATTGCGCTGCTGGAGCTTGACCTTCCAGCCGCTTTGCACCAAGGTCTGGCCGATGCGCCGCGCGGCCGTTTCGGGCGACTCGGCCAGACCCGCCTGCGCGCGGTGGCCATAGGCCTTGAGGCTTTGCTCGCGCACGTCTTCCTTGAGCTGGTTGAAGTCGCTCAAAATCTTGGGCGTGTTGCGCGCAATGCACAGGGACGTGGACACCACCAGAAATGCCAGGATCAGCAGGAACCACCAGGCGCTGTAGACCGTGTTCAGGCTCGCCAGGCTGAACACCTGCGCCCAGAACGGCCCGAACTGGTTGACGTAGTTGCCCAGCGGCTCCTGCTGCTTGAGCACCGTGCCAATCACCGACGCAATGCAGATCACGGTCAGCAGCGAAATTGAAAAGCGCATCGACGACAGGAGCTCCACCGCTGCGCGCAGGGTGCGCGAGCCCCAATTGACCTTCATGCCTTCGGTGGAAACTGTCATACGTGAAATTCAAAGCCGGAAGGCTTGGTAAGTGGCATGGAAATGAACGCTAAAAAAACAAAAGGCGGGCTTTCCTTTGAAAGACCCGCCTTGGTGTGATTGCTGAATTCGGCTTCGGTTCAATCCTCGCCAGGGATTTCTGGAGGAAACCGGCAAAAAGGGGAAGCTGGCCTCTGACTATGGCAAACCCGCAGGTTCAAGCCCTTAACGCAAGCCGGCGATGTAGTCGGCAACTGCCCGTATTTCCTTGTCGTTGAGCTTGGCGGCCACCTGGGTCATCTGCAGGCTGTTGGTGCGAACGCCGTCACGGAAATAGGTCAGTTGCGCGGCGGTGTATTCGGAATGCTGGCCGCTCAGGCGTGGGTACTGCGAGGGGATGCCGCCGCCCGTCGGGCTGTGGCATCCGGCGCAGGCAGCGATCTGGCGGTCGGCGATACCGCCCCGGTAGATCCTCTCACCCATCGTGACCAGTTCTTTTTCCTTGGAAAAACCGGGCTTGGCTTTCTTGCTGGTGGCCCAATAGGCCACGTTTTTCATGTCGGCATCGGACAGCGTGGCGGCAAACCCCTGCATGATGGCATTTTTGCGCTTGCCCGACTTGTATTCCTGCAACTGCTTGACCAGGTATTCGGGATGCTGCTGGGACAGCTTGGGATAGGCCGGTGTTCCGGAATTGCCGTCGGCACCATGGCAGGCGGCGCAGACGGCGGTGAAGGTGGCTTCTCCCTTGACCAGGTCAGGTTTGGCCGCCATGACCGGCGCTGCGGCAACGACTGCAGGCGCCGGGGCGGCATCCGCCGGTGCGGCTTCACCGGCAGCAAATGAAGACATGGCGGGCAAGGCCAGCAAGGCGGCCAGTAGGGAAGTAGCGAACAGCTTCATATCGGGACTTTTAATTGGTTGGCGCACAGAACTTGGGTAGAGCGGGATTTTACAATGGCTTGACGCGAAGCCCTATTATCGGGATTTGGAACACGGCTATTGCCTGCCCTGCGCGCCTTGCGCCTGCCATTTGCACACTTTTATTTTTTCGGCCTGCCCTGCCACGGCAGCGCAGCCATCGACCTTCAGGGATCGCCCCATCATGACTTCTTCCGCTTCCTTGCCGCTTGCTGCCCCTGACAAACCCAATCCGAAGATCGCCATGGGCTGGCTGCACACCGCCAAATTCCTGACCACCGCGCCCGAACTCAAGCACCTGCCGCGCATCGAGGTTCCCGAAATCGCTTTTGTGGGCCGTTCCAACGCGGGCAAATCCACCTGCATCAACACCCTGACGCAGCAGCACCGGCTGGCGTTTGCCTCCAAGACGCCCGGACGCACGCAAAGCATCAACCTGTTTTCGCTGGGCAAGCAGGGCGTGACCGACGCGGTGCTGGCCGACCTGCCAGGCTATGGCTACGCCGCCGTTCCCAAGGAGGCCAAGTACCGCTGGCAGCAGGTGATGGGCAACTACCTGCAGACGCGCGACAACCTGCAGGCCATCGTGCTGCTGTGCGACCCGCGCCTGGGCCTGACGGAGCTCGACGAAGTGCTGCTCGACGTGATCCGGCCGCGTGTCGAGGACGGGCTGAAATTCCTGGTGCTGCTGACCAAGTCCGACAAGCTGAACAAGACCGATGCCGCCAAGGCGCTGCAAATCGTCAAGCTGCAGGCGGGCGGCGGCGACGTGAAGCTGTTTTCATCGCTGAAGCGCCAGGGCGTCGAGGAAGTGGCCCAGCATTTGTGGGACTGGGCGCATCCGAAGGAAAAGCCGGTCAAGGCGCCCAGGCCCGCGCCAGAGTCACCAGTTGGCGCGGAAGCCGACCTGGACCGGCCCGCAGAGCCGCAAGCGTTCCTGCCCTCGGCAACCGATCCAGCCTGACAGCCTAATCGTCAGCCAGAACATCCACCGCTTCAATTTCAAGCAAATAATGGCTCTGGCGCACGCCCTGCAAGCGCAAGCAGCTATCGATAAAGTAGCACCATGATTGAAACCAGCGACTGCGCCCTGCCCCACGGCATCACCCTGTCCTGCCGTTGCACCGGTGCCAGGGGTCGGCCGGTGCTGATGTTCCTGCACGGGTTTCCCGAAGCCGCGTTTGTCTGGGATGGCCTGCTGGAACATTTCGCGCGTCCCGAAAACGGCGGCTATCGCTGCATCGCCCCCAACCTGCGCGGCTACGGACCGTCCAGCGCGCCGGCCGATGTGACCGACTACCGGCCCAAACATCTGATGCAGGACGTTGCCGCGCTGATTGAACACGAAGGCGGGCCGCTGGCCTGCCTGGTCGCACACGACTGGGGCGGCGCCGTGGCCTGGAATCTGGCCGCCAGCGCGCCGGGCTGCATGGAAAAGCTCGCCATCATCAACTCGCCGCACCCCGGCACCTTTTTGCGCGAGCTGCAGCACTCGCCGGCGCAGCAAGCCGCCAGCGCCTACATGAATTTTTTGATTCGTCCGGATGCCGAAGCGCTGCTGGCCGAAGACGACTTTCGCCGGCTGTGGGAATTTTTCAATGCCATGGGCGCCGCCGACGGACCGCACGCCTGGCTGACCGACGCCGTCAAGGCGAAATACCGCGACATCTGGCGCGCCGGGCTGGCCGGGCCGCTCAATTACTACCGCGCCTCGCCATTGCGCCCGCCCCGGCCAGGCGCGCCACACCATGACCCGGCGGCTGCCGCCGTGGTGATTCCGCGCGACAAGCTGGAAGTGCACGTGCCGACGCTGGTCATCTGGGCCCTGGACGACACCGCCCTGCCCCCAGCCCTGCTCGACGGGCTTGAAGATTTCGTGCCGCAGATGCAGTTGCATCGCGTGGAAGGCGCCACCCACTGGATCGTGCACGAGCAACCCGAACGGGTCATCGGCTACCTGGAGGATTTTCTTAGCTGAACACGTAATTGTGTTCAATTTGCTATTGAAAATATAGCTGCTCATGCATGCCTGTAAGGCGCAACAGCGCCAAAAGGCTTAAAAACCGAGCCGCCATGGCGAACATCCGCTCAGTACAGCGAAGCCTCGCCTTCGGGCCGTGTCTTGAAGCGTTTATGCACCCAGTAATACTGCGCCGGCATGGTGTCGATGTAGTCCTGCAGCCGCGCGTTCATCAGCGCGGTGTCAGCCACCGGGTCGCCACTGGGGAAATCGGTCCAGGCCGGCAGCACCTGCACCTCATAGCCGTCAGGCGTCAGGCGCGGCAACAGCGGCACGACCTTGGCCCGGCCCAGGCGGGCAAAGCGCGACAGTGACGGCACGGTGGCGGTCGTGACGCCGTAAAACGGCACAAACACCGACTCGTCCGGGCCAAAATCCATGTCGGGCAGCAAATACAGCGGCTGCCCTTGGCGCAGCGCCGCGACGATCGGCTTGACACCTTCGATGCGGCCGAACAGGCGCAAATGGCCAAAACGCTGGCGGCCCTGCAGGATCCACTGGTCCACCAGCTTGTTGGACTGGTCGGTGTAGATCGTGGTTGACGGCCGGGGCATGGCCAGCGCGGTGGCCGCCCACGCCGCGTCCAGGCCCACGAAATGCGGCAGGAAAATCACCGTCGGGTCGGTGCCGGCCAGTTCGTGGACAGCGCCGGTCAGCCGGACACGCTGGCGCACACATTCTTCAGGCGCATGCCACAGCCAGGCGCGGTCCAGCCAGGCTTGTGAAAAACAGACAAAGGTCTGAATCGCCAGCTTGCGCCGCTCGGCCTTGGAAAGCGCCGGAAAGCACACCGCGAAGTTCGCATGCACGACACGCCGTCGCGCACCGATCAGGCCATACAGCACCCAGCCCAGCACCGTTCCCAGGGCGCGCACGGCCGGCAGCGGCAGCCAGGCCAGCGCCTTCATGAAGCCAATGCCGACCCGCGTCATCGCATGGCCGATGGAGGGGCGGAAATTGCTCAAACCGCGTCCTTGCGCGGTGTCTTGTAGCGCGCATAGCCCCAGAGGTATTGACCAGGCTGGCTGCGCACAATGGCCTCGATCGCCTGGTTGATGCGCGTGACCGCCTGCAGCATGTCGGGCTTTTCACCTTTTTCAACGGCGTCCAGACCTTGCACAGCCGGCCAGATCTTCAAAAAATAGCCACGGCCGCGTGGCAGGCGCTCGCAGCTGACCGGCAGCAGGACCGCGCCGGTTTGCAGCGCCAGTCGGGCGGCCAGCGTCATGGTGTAGGCCGGCCGGCCAAAAAATGGCGCCCAGACGCCCCAGCCTTCGGGCGGCACCTGGTCGGTCAGCATGGCGACGGCCTGGTTGGCCTTCAGCGTCTTGTGCATCAGCCGGATGCCGCTCAGGCTGGCCGGCACGACGGTGAGGTTCAGGCGGTCGCGGGCCAGGCTTTCGAGTCGGGCCAGCCAGGCCTTGCGGGCGGGCCGGTAAATGGCGGTGACCGGCCCGTACAGCTCGGCCAGCGCCTGCGGCCCCAGCTCGAAACTGCCGCAATGCGGGCCAAAAAATATCACGCCCTTTCCTTGCGCATAGGCCTTTTCGGCATGCGCCTGGCCTTCGACGCGGACATTGCCCAGGCACGACTGCGAACGCGGCCGCATCCAGAGCGTGGGCAATTCCCCGACAACGCGTCCGGCCTCGGCGATCGCCGGACGGGCTACTGCAAACGGCAGGCCGGCCTGTGCCACGTTGGCCCGGAACTGGGTACGGTAGCGGGCACTCAGCCACCACACCAGCCACCCCAGTCCGGCGCCCAGCGCGTGCAGCACCGGCAACGGCCAGCGGGAAAAAAAACGGAATAACCAGAGCAGGAAAAGGGTGCTAACAGGCCCGTGAAGCAAAAAAAGGGGGCGTCTTATAATCGCGCCTGTCGCCGAGTTACTGAACAACTTGCAGTGCGACATTAAACCAAACTGCTAAAGCGTTCGCCAAAGCACTTCCTGCTGGCAACGCGCCAGCAAAACTTATGGAGTGTACGCAATGGCGAACGATTTTCTCTTTACTTCCGAATCCGTCTCCGAAGGCCATCCCGACAAGGTCGCCGACCAGATTTCAGACGCCATCCTGGATGCCGTCTTCACGCAGGATCCGCATGCGCGTGTCGCCGCAGAAACATTGACCAACACCGGGCTGGTCG